>JBIJAP010000522.1:0-2538 GCA_044345715.1 Rubrivivax sp. | reverse complement strand
TGGCAGATCGAGCAGACGCGCATCCTGCAGCTGCCGCACGTGTACCTGGGCTACTGGATCGAGCAGAGCCCGAAGATGGCCTACAAGGCGCAGTTCGGGCCGCACCAGTTGCTGGTGGACGGCGCCTGGCGCAACGCCGACGGGGTGCCGGCCGCAGGCTGAACAAGCCGCGGCGCGTCAGACGGCCGACCAGCCCTCGGACTGCTCCCGCGCCAGGCCCTCGTCGCGCAGCTTCAGCAGGTGCGCCAGCAGCGAGCGCGCCGCCACGCCATGCAGCGCCACCGGCACATCGTCGTAGGCCCGTGGCAGCAAGGACTCGATCGACTGCACGGCCGCCGTCAGTGCCGCCTGCACCTTGGCCTCGCGCCTGAGGCGGTGCGCCACGAGCCCGTTCAGCACCGCCGGCGGATCGGCCACCAGATAGCCGTGCCCCGGCGCCAGCCAGTGCAGCGGCCGCTGGCCGGCGTCGTGCGCCTCGCGCAGCGCGCGGAGCGACTGCAGGTAGGCCGCCATGTCGCCATCGGGCGGGTTGATGACCACCGTGGAGCCTTGCATCACGTGGTCGCCCGTGAAGAGCAGCGCCTCTTCCTCGAGCCACCAGCACACGTGGTTGCTGGCGTGGCCGGGCGTGTGTACCGCGTGCAGCGTCAGGCCCTCAGCCAGCACCAGGCGCTCGCCGTCGGCGGGCTCGTGGTCGGGGCGGAAGCTGTCGTCCTGCCACATCGGGTGGCTCGCCACGCGGCCCCACACCGGCGCGCCGGTGGAGGTGGCCAGCGGGGCGCAGCCGGGGGAATGGTCGCGGTGCGTGTGTGTGGCCAGGATGGCCACGAGTTGGCCCGAGACGCTCTCGATCGCGGCCTGCAGCACCTGCAGATGGCCGTCGATGGCCGGGCCGGGATCGATGATCACCCAGCGCCCACCGGCGCCGACAAGGTAGCTGTTGGTGCCGGGGCCCGTCATCGGACCCGGGTTGGGTGCGGTGATGCGCGCCACGCGCTCCGACAACCACACCACCCGCCCCGGCACCAGTTCGGCGGCCACGTCGGCGCGGCCCGTGGGGTCGAGCCGGCCGATCTCGGCATAGGGCAACTCGTGGGGCAGCACCACCACCGGCCGGCCACCGCGCTGCGCACGGCGCGGCATCACGCAGGGCACGGCGCCGCGTGCACGAGACGCGGCCAGCGCCGTGGCGGTGTCGGCGAAGGCGCCCAGCTCCTTCAGCGTCACCTCGGTCACCGGGAGCAGCTTCAGCCCGCGCTCGCGCGACAAGGCCTCGGCCGGCGTCAGCCACATCAGCTCGACGGCCTCGCCGAAATCGGGCGTGGCCTGCTGGCCCGCGGGCGCCGCAGCGATGAAGAAGCGCGTGTCGAAGCGCTTCGGCGTGCCCGGCGGCGTGAGCCAATGGCTGTAGTAGACCAAGCCGCTCACATCGAGCGTCAGCCCGGTGTCGCGGCACAGCATCACGGCACTGGCCTCGTTGCTCTGCAACCGGTCGCGCCAAGGCGCGAGCGCCTCCACGAGCGCCGGCGCCACGGGCTGACCAGTGGCATCGAGTGCGAGCAACAGCCCGGCCTCCTCGAAGGTCTCGCGCACGGCGGCGATGGCGTAGTCCAGCCCGCCGGAGGGCAGCGACAGGCGTGCGCTGAGCGCGGCGTCGTCGGCGCCGTGCACCAGCGGCTGCGCCTCGTGGTCACGCGGGTCGAGCACGCCGCCGGGGAAGACGGCCACGCCGCTGCGCATGTCGCCTTCGCGTTCGGCGCGGCGCAGCATCAGCACCTCAAGGCCACGCTCACTGTCACGAACCAGGATCAGCGATGCGGCGCGGCGCGCATCACCGGGCGTGGCGTGTGTCGATGGTGCGCCGTTCATCGCACCACCCCGGCCTGGCGCAGCGCCACGGCGTCGAGCCCGGCCTCGGTCAGCAGCGCATCGGTGTGCTCGCCGGCTTGCGGCGATCGGCGCGGTACGGCCGCCGGCGTGCGCGAGAACCGCGGCGCCGGGGCCGGCTGCAGCCGCCCTTCGACCTGCACGAACCCGCCGCGGGCCTGGGCGTGCGCGTGTACCGGCGCCTCCTCGAAGCTCAGCACCGGCGCAATGCAGGCATCGGTGCCGGCCGCGCGCTCGCTCCAGTGGGCCTGCGGGTGGCGGCGGAAGGCCGCCTCGATGGCCTCGCGCAGCTCGGGCCACAGGCGGCGGTCGTATTGCCGCGGCAGGAAGCGCGCGTCCAGCTCGAGCAGCGCCGCGGCCTCGGCAAAGAACTTGGGTTCCAGTGCGGCCAGACTCATCCAGCGGCCGTCAGAGGTTTCGTAGCAGGCGTAGAAGGGCGCGCCGCCGTCGAGCAGGTTGCTGCCCCGCTCGGGCTGCCACTGGCCCGCCGCCGACAGGCCCCAGAAGATGGAGCCCAGGGCTGCGGCGCCGTCGACCATGGCCGCATCCACCACCTGGCCGCGGCCCGAGCGCTGGCGTTCCCACAAGGCCGCCATCACGCCGAAGGCCAGGAACATGGCGCCGCCACCGTAGTCGGCGGCCAGGTTCAGC
>JBIJAP010000521.1:0-2541 GCA_044345715.1 Rubrivivax sp. | reverse complement strand
TGGCGCCAGCGCCCGCATCAGCATGAAGGGCAGCCGGGCGTTGAAGGCCAGGCCGATGGCGCCCCAGAAGGCCATCACCAGGTAGATCAGCATGCCCATCCACGCCGCCGGGACATGGATGAAGATGATGCGGTAGGCCTCGCCCTGCTGGAAGTCGGTGGGCGCCACGAAGAAACCGATGTAGAGACCGCAGAGGCCGAGGACGGCGGCCGACCAAGCCGCCCACGGCACGAGAGTGCCGGCGAGCCGGTAGAAGTTGGGCGGCGATGCGTAGTGGTACAGATTCATTCCAGGGACACTCTCAGCGAAGCGGCCGCGATCCAGGGCGCGACGATGAACGAAACAAGAAGGAACGCGCCGAGCAGGGACAGCTGAGCCTCGGCCCCGGTGCCCGCCGTCACGCCCGCCACGGCGCCCGCACCAAAGATCAGCGCCGGCACGTACAGGGGCAACACCAGCAGCGTCAGCAGCACGCCGCCCCCGCGCAAGCCCAGCGTCAGCGCGGCACCGGTGGCGCCGAGCACCGACAGTATCGGCGTGCCCAGCAGCAGCGAGAACACCAGCACGCCGATGGCCTCGCCGCCCAGGTTGAACTGCATGCCCAGCACCGGCGTGATGAGCAGCAGCGGAATGCCGTAGATCATCCAGTGCGCCAGCGTCTTGCCCAGCACCAGCAGCACCACCGGCGCGGGCGACAGCACCATCTGCTCGAGGCTGCCGTCGCGGTGGTCGTCCTCGAACAGCCGCGACAGCGACAGCAGTGACGCCAGCGTGGCCGCGACCCACAGCACCCCGGGGCCGATGAGCTGCAGCAGTTGCGGGTCGGGCCCCACGCCGAGCGGGAACAGGCTGCTCACCATGACGAAGAAGAACAGCGCCGTGAGCCAGTCGCCACGTCGGCGCGCGGCGATCGTGAGGTCGCGGCGCAGCACGCTCAGGAAGAAGCGCCCCATCTCAGTGGACTGCAGGCGACGCAGCGGCCGCGCCGACCAGCAGGTGCTGCACCTCCGCGCCCGCCAGGTTCAGCGCCTGGTGCGTGGTGGCCACCACCAGGCCGCCGGCCTGCAGATGCTCGCGAATCAGCCCCTCTACTAAGGCCACCGCGTGCACATCGAGGCCGGTGAGCGGCTCGTCCAGGATCCACAGGCGGGCCTCGGCCAGCAGCAACGCCGCCAGGGCCACGCGGCGGCGCTGCCCGAACGACAGCGCGCGGCACGGCAGGCCCAGGCAGCGGGCCAGGCCCAGGCGCTCGAGCGTCGCGATGGCCTTGCCGCTGTCGAAGGGCCGGTCGTGCAGGCCATTGTTGAAGCGCAGGTTCTCGGCCGGGTCGAGCTCGTCCTTCACGCCGTTGGCGTGGCCGAGGTAGGCCATCTCGCGGTGGTAGCTGTCGCGGCAACGGGCCAGCGCTTCACCGCGCCAGCACACCTGGCCCGCATCCGGGCGGCCGAGCCCGGCGAGCAGGCGCAGCAGGCTCGTCTTGCCTTGGCCGTTGCCACCCTGCACGAGCAACAGCTGCCCGCCCTGCAGCGTGAAGCTCAACTGCCGGAACAGCAGGCGCTCACCGCGCTCGCAGGCGAGTGCGTGAGCCTCGAGCCGAGGCGGCGGGCGGGTGTCCATGGTCAATGAAGGGCTTGGCGTTCGCAGGGATTTGGCCGACGTCCAAGCCGCAGCGTCGGACGAAGAGCGGAGAGCGCGTTGGCGCAGGATCCCGCGTCGAAAGTTTAGTCGGCGACGCGCTGCACACACCCCGATGCTCCTTGCTGCCTTCGAGGCTGCAGGACAATCCGCGTCGCCACGCCCCGGTGCCTCGATCCCTTCTTCCGCCACACCCATGACATCCGCACAGGCCCCTGGCCTGCCACGCCTCGCCAAGTGGCTGATCTACCTCGTCATCACCGGCCTGGTGGCCGTGCTGATCTGGTCACAGCTGCCTCGCGGCCCCTACTCCACCGACCTGTCGCGCATCGGCCAGGGCCGCCCGGCCCTGGTGCTGGCCTACGACATCAAGTCGATGGGCGGCATGGAGGTCATGGCGATGATGGACAGCCTGCGCCCGGCCTACGAAGACCGCATCCACTTCCTCGTCGCGCCCCTGGGAGCACCGCAGGGCTTTGCCTTCGGCGAGCGCCACAACGCCGTCAACGGCACGGTCGTGCTGTTCTCGGCGGCCGGTGACGCCCTGCGTTCGGTGCACCAGCCGGCCAGCACGGCCGATCTGCAGCGTGCGCTCGACGGCCTGCTGAAGGCGCCGCCGAACAACTAAGCCAGGCCCCAGTGCCGGCGGGCCGCGGCCACCACGGTGAGCTCGGCATCGGCCAGATGGCTGTCAGCCTCGGTGATGGCCTCGGCCACCTGCAGCACCCGAGCGCGCAGCGCCGGATCATTCACCTCGGCCATGAACGAGGCCAGCATGGCGTCGTCCACACCGTCGATCAGCGAGCCAGTCGCGCACAGGCCGCTCATCAGGTCTTCGCAGAGGTCCTGCACCAGGCGGGGAATGGCGCCCGGCGCGAGGCCCAGTTGCTCATGCGCGTTCATCTT
>JBIJAP010000520.1:0-2563 GCA_044345715.1 Rubrivivax sp. | reverse complement strand
GTTCTTCCAGCGCACGCCGTCGAAGACAAAGAACTCGGGCTCCGGGCCGAAGTAGGCGGTGTCGCCCAGGCCGGTGCTCTTCATGTAGGCCTCGGCGCGCTTGGCCAGGCTGCGCGGGTCGCGCTCGTAGGGCTTGCCGTCGGCCGGATCGAGCACGTCGCAGCTCATGATGATCGTCGGCTCTTCGAAGAACGGATCGATGTTGGCGGTGTTCGGATCCGGCATCAGCAGCATGTCGGAGGCTTCGATGCCCTTCCAGCCGGCAATCGACGAGCCGTCGAAGGCGTGGCCCGACGTGAACTTGTCTTCATCGAAAGCGGACACGGGCACGCTGACGTGCTGTTCCTTGCCGCGGGTGTCGGTGAAGCGGAAGTCGACGAATTTGATTTCGTTCTCCTTCACCATCTTCATCACGTCGGCAACGGTCTTTGCCATTCAGATCTCTCCTAGCGGGGCTCAAGGGGTGGATTGGTTGTGGGAGTCGGTGCGGCGGCCCGGGGGCCGTGCGTGGCTCGCGCTGGTTTGTAGCAGAAACCATGCCCTTCCCTGCTGACAGACGGCCACGGACGGTGCTCGGATCGCCCGGCGGCGCAGAACGCACCGGAACGGGGCTCTCTGTCGCGCATCAACGCACCATTTCTGGGCCCAACTGCGCACCAAAGGCAAGCAGGCCGTCGCGGAGCGCCGCGTAGGCCGTTTCGTCGTCGCCCACCTCGGGCTGCGCCCGTTTCACGCCGAGCTCGATGTGGCGTCCGTGCTGCGGGTGGTCGACGCTGGGCAGGCTGAACACCTTGACGCCGGGGAATCGCGCCTCGATGGATTCCATCAGCGGCGTCAGCGCGGCCTCCATGGCGCCATAGACGATGACCGAGCGCTCGCGCACCGAGCTGGCGCGTTGCAGGTGGCGGTAGTGGGTGTCGAGCACCCATTCGATCATCGGCCAGGCCATCACCGGGAAGCCCGGCACGAAGTGCACGTGGCCGCAGCGGAAGCCCGGGATCTTGTTGTAGGGGTTCGGGATGATCGAGCAGCCCGCCGGGAACACGCCCATGTTCAGGCGGTGCACGTTGTCGGCGCGATCGGGTTCGAAGGGCTGGCCCTGTTCGCGGGCGACGTCGGCCATGCGCTCGAGGATCAAGGCCTTGGCCTCGGGGTGAAGTGCCAGCTCCACCCCCAGCGCGGCGGCGGCGCAGGGGCGCGTGTGGTCGTCGGGCGTGGCGCCGATGCCGCCGCAGCTGAAGACCAGGTCACCCGAGGCGAAGGCGTGGCGCAGGTCGGCGGTGATGCGCTCGCGCTGGTCGCCCACGTAGCGCGCCCACGACAGGCTCATGCCGCGCGCCGCGAGCAACTCGATGACCTTGGGCAGGTGCTTGTCGGCGCGCTTGCCGGAGAGGATTTCGTCGCCGACGATGATCAGGCCGATGTTCATGGGGCGGGTCCGGGCAGGGGGCTCTCGAGGGTGGCGGGGGTGACGGGGGTGATGGGCGCAGCCGGCATCGCCTGATCGGCCGACGCCGCCCGCAGCGCGGCCAGTTCGGCCAGCGACAGGTGCGCGAACCAGGCCGCGGCGAACACGAACACGGCGACGAACAGCGCCGCCGCGGCGAGCAGGAAAAACGGCGCCAGCACGAAGGCCACGCTGCCCAGCGACCACAGCAGCGCCGGCAGCAGCGCCAGGTAGCCGGTGGCCAGGCCCATCAGCCACAGCGTGCCGCGGCGACCGCGGCGCACACGCCGGCGCTCGTCAGGCGCGGCGTGGTCAGCCAGCGCGTGGTAGCTGAGCACCCGCGCCGCCAGCCAGCCCCAGATCAGCGGCGGCAGCACCAGCGCCAGCGGCGGCACCAGCCACAGCGGCAGGCTCAGACCGAGCGCCAGCACGGCGGCGGCCGTGCTGCCCAGCGTCCACAGCAGCCGACGCCCCAGGGTGCAGCCCTGGTTCACCACCAGCCCCGGGTAGCGGCGCCCGGCCACGTGGCGCGCAATCGCCGGGCCGGCCAGCAAGGCCACCGCCAGCAGCGACGCCAGCAGCACCAGCGGCAGTGCCAGCACGACCACGACGATGGGCGCCAGCATCGCGCGCCACTGCGGCCAGCCGGCATCGTGCAGCCAGCGCAGCACGCCGTCGCTGATATCGACACGGCCCACCAGCGCCCGCACGGCATCGAGCGAGGGCTCCCAGAGCAGCCAGGCCAGCGCACCCACCGCCACCAGCACCACGGCCAGCGGCAGCAGCGCCCAGGCCCAGATGCGCGGCTGCGTGACGGTGGCCAGCGCGCGCCAGAAGGCCTCGAACAGCGTCACCCGGGAGCCCGTGCCGTTCAGCGGCGGTCGCCGCCGAGGATGCCACCGATGATCGAGCCGGCCGAGCCCAGGCCGCCGAGCGAGCTTTCTTCCGAACGCCCGCCCATCTGCGGCGCGGCAGCAAACACGCGGCTGGCCAGGCGGCTGAACGGCAGGCTCTGCAGCCACACCGTGCCCGGGCCGCTGATCCTGGCGAAGAAGAGCCCCTCACCACCGAAGAGCGCCGTCTTGATCTTGCCGACGAACTGGATCTCGAAGTTGA
>JBIJAP010000090.1:0-10471 GCA_044345715.1 Rubrivivax sp. | reverse complement strand
TCGAGCATCTGCGCCGGCGTGAGGCGCATCGAGCGCGGCTCCGCGACATAGCGGTACACGTCGGCAAAGGCCAGCTTCATAGCCTCGATCTGCAGGTGCTGGCTGTCGGTGCCGTCGACCTTGAGCGAGGCGATGTCGAAGTGCTGCAGGATGCCGAGCGCGATCTGCGCTCCGATGCCCTGGCCGTTGGGCGGGATCTCGTGCAGCGTGTAGCCGCGGTAGTCCTGCGCCAGCGGCGTCACCCACTCGGGCTGGTAGGTCGCGAAGTCGGCCGCCGTCATGGCGCCACCGTGCTGCCGTGCGTGGGCTTCGGCGGCCGCGGCCACCTCGCCGCGGTAGAAGGCTTCGCCCTTGGTGCGGGCGATCAGGCGCAGCGTCTTGGCCGCGTCGGGCATGCGGAACAGCTCGCTGACATGGGGCGCTCGGCCGTGCGGCAGGAACGTGTCGGCAAAACCGGGCTGCGACGTGAGCTCGGGCAGCGCAGCGGCGTTGGCCCACTTCTGCTGCACGATCACCGGCACCGCGTAGCCGCGCTCGGCCACCTCGATGGCGGGCTGCAGCAGGTCCTCGAACGGCAGCTTGCCGAAGCGCTGGCTGAGTGCCGCCCAGCCGGCCACGGCACCGGGCACGCTGACGCTGTCCCAGCCGCGCTTGGCCGGCGCCTTGGCGTCCGCGCCGTACTTGCGGCGGAAGTACTCCGGCGTCCAGGCCTGCGGCGCGCAGCCGCTGGCGTTCAGGCCGTGCAGCTGCGTTCCGTCCCAGAGGATGCTGAAGGCATCGGAGCCCAGGCCGTTGCTGCAGGGCTCGACGATGGTCATCACCGCGGCGGTGGCGATGGCCGCGTCGACGGCGTTGCCACCCGCCTGCAGCATGCGCAGGCCGGCCTGCGCAGCCAGCGGGTGCGAGGTGCTGACCACGTTGCGGGCGAACACGGGGCTGCGCTGGCTGGCGTAGCCGGCGCTCCAATCGAAGGTGTGGGTCATGGTGATCAGGCGGGGCGCGTGAAACAGGCGAAGCCGCCGATCGTACCGACGCTACAGACCCGGTGGCGCCACTCGGCCATCGGCCACGTAGCGGCTCAGCCGCGGCGGCTCGCTGCCCAGGTGGAAGGCCAGGCGCTGCTCGCGCAGCTCGGCGTCGAAGGCGGTGAAGCGCTCGAGCCGGCGCTGGTGCTCGAGCCAGTTCTCGTCGACGAAGTACTCGATGCAACGCCCGGGCTGAGCGACGTCGTGGAACAAGCCCCAGCTGAGCGCGCCCTGGCGCAGCCGGGCACGGCGCGTGCGCTCCATCACCTCCGAGAAGGCGTCGGCGCGTGCCGGGTCGATGAGGTACTCCACCGTCACCATCACCGGGCCGGCGTCGTCGTCCACCGGGGCTGCGGGCTCAGGCGCCGCCATCACCGGGGCCGGGCTGAAGTCGGGCGCGACCTCGCCGACGATGCTGGTGCGGCGCAGCGCCAGCGAGGCCAGCACGCCGAACACCGAGCCCGCCAGCACCGCGCCGTTGACGCCGATGAACGAGGCCACCTGCCCCCACAGCAGCGCGCCGGCGGCGGCGCCGCCCATCAGCGCCATCTGGTAGATGCTCATGCCGCGCGCGCGCACCCAGTCGGGCATGGTGCTCTGCGCCGCCAGCGTCAGCGAGTTGGCCACCGAGATCCAGGCCATGCCCGCTACCACCATGGCCGGCAGCGCCACCCAGACCTCGGGCACGCCGACGATCAGCGCCGCCGCGGCCGCATGCACCAGCGTGCCGGCCACGACAAACTGGTTCGGCGTGTAGCGCGCCCGCCAGCGCGGGAAGTACAGCGCCGCGATCACCGCGCCCAGACCCAGGCACGACAGCATCACCGTGAAGAAGCCTGCGCCCCCGCCATGCAGGCCCTGGGCCACGAGCGGCAGCAAGGCCAGCAGCGCCGTGCTTTGCAGGAAGAACAGGAACACGCGCAGCAGCACCAGCTTCAGCCGCGGCGCCTGCACGGCGTAGTTCAGGCCCACGCGCATGGCGCCGATGAAGCGCTCGCCCGGCAGCGCGCTCGCGCGCGGCGAGCCCTTCCAGCGCACCACCATCCAGAAGGCGAACAGCGCCAGCAAGGCATTGAGCACGAACACCGCGGCGGGGCTCACGGCCGCCAGCAGCGCGCCGGCCAGCACCGGGCCGATAACGCGCGACAGGTTCATCGCGATGCCGTTGAGCGCCAGGGCCTGCGGGAACTGCGCCCGCGGCACCACCGTGGGCACGATGGCCGCGAACACCGGCCAGCGCATGGCCATGCCGACGCCGTTGAGGAAGGTCAGCGCCAGCAGCCAGCCGGCGGTGAGCCGGCCCGACACCGACATCGCCGCCAACACCAGCGCGATGACGCTGACCCACAGCTGCGTGAAGGCGAACCAGCGCCGCCGGTCCACGATGTCGGCCAGCGCGCCGCTGGGCAGGCCCAGCAAGAAGACGGGCAGCGTCGACGCTGTCTGCACCAGCGCCACCATCACAGGGCTGGTGGTGAGCGAGGTCATCAGCCAGGCGGCCGCGACATCGTTCATCCACATCGTCAGGTTCGCCGCCAGCCAGGCGAACCACAGGCCGCGGAAGGCGGAGTTCTCGAGCGGCTGCAGCGCGGAGGGCAGGCTCACCTCGCCGCTCCGGTGACCGCACTCACCCGTTCGGATGGAGGCTGTCGACAGCCCATGGGCGCTCCACCCGGCCCTTCGACAGGCTCAGGGCGAACGGAGAACCCACCCCGTTCGGGCTGAGCTTGTCGAAGCCCTCGCATCACGCCACCGAGCCCTTCGACATGCTCAGGGCGAACGGTTGAGGGCTTGAGGAGGTTCAAGAACAGCCGGGATCAGTCGGCCTCCTGAAACGCCTGCTCGCGCTGCTTCTTGATGCTGGGCAGCATCACGATCACGATCATCAGCACCGAGGCGATCAGCAGGCCCGCCGACAGCGGCCGCTGCATGAAGGTGGTCCAGTCGCCGCGGCTGAGCAGCAAGGCTCTTCGAAGGTTCTCTTCCATCATCGGCCCGAGGATGAAGCCCAGCAGCAGCGGTGCCGGCTCGCAACCGAGCTTGTAGAACACCACGCCCACGATGCCGAAGATCGCCGCCATGAAGACGTCGAAGTTGTTGTTGTTGAGCGAGTACAGGCCGATGCAGCAGAAACTCAGGATGGCCGGGTACAAAAAGCGGTAAGGCACCGTCAGCAGCTTGATCCAGATGCCGATCAGCGGCAAGTTCAGGACGATCAGCATCAAGTTGCCGATCCACATGCTGGCAATCAGGCCCCAGAAGAGATCGGGGTTGCTCGCCATCACCTGCGGGCCGGGCTGGATGCCCTTGATCGTCATCGCGCCGACCATCAGTGCCATCACCGGGTTGGGTGGAATGCCCAGCGTCAGCATCGGGATGAAGCTGGTCTGCGCACCGGCGTTGTTGGCGCTTTCAGGACCGGCCACGCCACGAATGTTGCCCTGGCCGAAGGGCACCTCGTCAGCGCGACCCTTGGTCTTCTTCTCGAGCGTGTAGGCGGCAAAGCTGGCCAGCAGCGCCCCGCCGCCGGGCAGCACACCCAGCAGCGAGCCCAGCGTGGTGCCGCGCAACACAGCCGGATAGGCGTCCTTGAAGTCCTGCTTGGTGGGCCACAGGCCCTTGACGTCTTTCGTGAACACCTCGCGGTTTTCGGCGGGGCGGCCGAGGTTGAGGATGATCTCGCCGAAGCCGAACACGCCCATCGCGATGGCGACAAAGCCGATGCCGTCGGTGAGCTCGGGGATGTCGAAGCTGTAGCGCGGCACGCCCGAAATGACGTCGGTGTTGATCTGGCCCAGCAGCAGGCCGAAGATGATCATCGCGATCGCCTTCACCAGCGAGCCCGAGGCCAGCACCACCGCGCCGATGAGGCCCAGCACCATCAGGCTGAAGTACTCGGCAGGGCCGAACTTGAAGGCCAGCTCGGTGAGCGGTGGCGCGAAGGCCGCCACCACCAGCGTGGCCACGCTGCCGGCGAAGAAGCTGCCCAGGCCGGCCGCCGCAAGTGCGGCCCCTGCTCGACCTTTTCTCGCCATCTGGTAGCCGTCAAGCGCCGTCACCACCGAAGCACTTTCACCCGGCACGTTGATCAGGATGGCGGTGGTGCTGCCACCGTACTGCGCGCCGTAGTAGATGCCGGCCAGCATGATGAGCGCCGGCGTCGCATCCAGCGCGTAGATGCTGGGCAGCAGCATCGCGATGGTGGCTACCGGGCCGAGGCCGGGCAGCACACCGATCAGCGTGCCGAGCACGGCGCCGCCGAGCGCGTAGAGGACGTTCTGCAGCGTGAAAGCGACGCTGAAGCCGAGCGCGAGATTGTTGAGAAGTTCGTCCATGCGCGGCTTTCAGGTCAGGACAGGAAGGTGGGCCAGACCGGGATCGTCAGGTTCAAGCCCTTGATGAACACGAGCCAGCATCCGAGCGTGAGCACGACGACGTTGATCAGCACTTCCTTCCAGTGGAACTCGCCGCTGGCGAGGCTGGCGATGCCGATCAGCAGCGGCAGCGTGATGATCATCCCCAGGCGCGGCAGAGCGAGACCGAAGATGACCACCGCGCCCAGGATCACGATCCAGGGCTTGAAGGGCCAGCCGCCGATCTTGTCGCCGCCGCGCACCTCGAGCGTCAGGCCCTTGAACAACACGAAGAGGCCGAGCACCGCCAGGATCACGCCCAACCCGAACGGAAAGTACGCCGGACCCGGACGCGCCGCCGAGCCGAAGCTGTAGTTCGATGCGCCCCAGGCGAACCCCACGCCGATGGCGATGAACATCAGCCCGGACCAGAAGTCCTTCTCGCTCTTGATCTTCAAGCCCACGTCTCCCGCAACTGGTTGCGCACGGCGCAAAAATGCGCGTGCGTTGGCGGGCGATTCTAGGAACCCCACCCCGGGGTCCCGCTGTGGTTTCCACGTAAGGGCGGCAGGGCGCGATGCCCGGGGGCCGTGCGGCCTCTCAGCCGTCGAAGGCGGGCGTGCTGCGCAGCACTTCGTCGATCGTGGTCTGGCCCTCGGCCACCTTCATGGCGCCGGCCAAGCGCAGCGGGCGCATGCCTTCGCGCACGGCCACGCGCTTCAGGGCTGCAGCGTCGAGTGCCGGGTGCACGGCCGCGCGCGCGGCCTCGGTCATGGGCAGCAGCTCGTACAAGCCGGCACGACCGCGGAAGCCGGTGTTGCGGCACTCCAGGCAGCCCACGGGCTTGTAGGGGCGCACGCCGCCGCTCATGCGCCAGGGCGTGGTGATTGCATCGAGCGACTCGCGCGTGACGGCCTCGTCGCGAACCTTGCACGCCGGGCACAGCGTGCGCGCCAGCCGCTGCGCCAGCACGCCGATGACAGTGGCCGCGATCAGGTAGCTCGGCACGCCCAGATCCGCGAGTCGCGTGATGGCGCCGACGGCGTCGTTGGTGTGCAGCGTGCTGAACACCAGGTGCCCGGTGAGCGCGGCCTGGATGGCCATCTCTGCGGTGGCGAGGTCGCGGATCTCGCCGACCATGATGATGTCCGGGTCCTGCCGCATCAGCGCGCGCAGGCCCTCGGCGAAGCCCATGTCGAGTGCCGTCTGCACCTGCGTCTGGTTGAAGGCCGGCTCGATCATCTCGATCGGGTCTTCGATGGTGCAGACATTCACCTCGTCGGTGGCCAGCTGCTTCAGCGTGGAGTACAGCGTCGTCGTCTTGCCGCTGCCGGTGGGGCCGGTGACGAGGATGATGCCGTGCGGCCGCGCGATCAGCTTGGCCCAGCCCTCGGCCTCGTGCGGGCCGAAACCCAGCGCCGGCAGGCCCTTGACCACCGTCTCGGGGTCGAAGATGCGCATCACCATCTTCTCGCCGAAGGCCGTGGGCAGCGTCGACAAGCGCATCTCGACCTC
The DNA here is from genome assembly GCA_044345715.1 of Rubrivivax sp. GTDB lineage: Bacteria > Pseudomonadota > Gammaproteobacteria > Burkholderiales > Burkholderiaceae_C > Rubrivivax. Next base: position 4,578 of record JBIJAP010000090.1, on the reverse strand, counting down.
GCCACCCTTCGCACCGTCCACACCCTCGGGGCGGCGTGTCTTGATGCGGCCGTCGAGCGGGCGGCGCTTCTCCACCACGTCCATGCGGCCGAGCAGCTTGATGCGCGCCGTCATCGCCGACATCACCGTCAGCGGCACCTGGTAGACGGTGTGCAGCACGCCATCGATGCGAAAGCGGATGGCGCCCATGTCGCGCCGCGGCTCAAGGTGGATGTCGCTGGCGCGCTGGTCGAAGGCGTATTGCCAGAGCCAGTCGACGACCTGCACGACGCCCTGGTCGTTGGCATCGAGCGCCTTGTTGGTGCGGCCGAGCTCCACCAGCTGCTCGAAGCTGGCGGTGGTGCTCGTTTCGCCGTTTTTCTGCGCTGCACGCACGCTCTTGGCCAGCGCATAGAACTCGGTCGTGTAGCGCCGGATCTCATCGGGGTTGGCCAGCACCAGGCGCACGGCGCGCTTCAGATGCGTTTCGATCTCCGGCACCCAGCTGGTGTCGTAAGGCTCGGCCGTGGCCACCACGACCTCGCGCTCGCCCACCTGCACCGGCAGCGCCAGGCGCATCTGCGCGTACTGCACGCTCATCACCTCGGCCACGCGGCCGACGTCCACGCGCAGCGGGTCGATGCGCAGGTAGGGCAGCCGGCAGCGCGTGGCCAGCCATTCGGTGAGCGCCTCGGTATCGAGCGCCGAGCCGTTGCCCTTCTTCAGCAGCCCGGCACCACCCAGCCGCACCAGCGGGTGCAGGCTGCTGGCGCCAGCACGAAAGCGGGCCGTCACGCGTTCGGCGTCGGCACTGCCGATGAAGCCGTCCTCGCGCAGCCACTGCAGCAGCAGCGGCCACTCCAGCCGGCCCTTGACCGGCGCCTGCGCCTTGGGCGAAGCCGCCGGGGCGGGTGGTGTGTGGGCGGCGTTCACGGCAGACATCGGGAGGAGGCGGGACCGGGTCAGGAAGGCTGTTGGTACGGCCGGATCATGCGCGGCCACTGCCGGGCCAGCAGCTTGAGCCGCCCGAAGCGTTGCTCGAGTTGCGCGGCCCGCGCCAGAAGCTCGTCGCGCGGCGGCAGCACCACGCCACGGCCCGCAACCGCCACGCTATTGCCCTGCCGCGTGGGCCGCAGGCTCCAGGTGTGCGCGCTGCCGAAAGCCCCGGCGATGCGTCCGATGCTGTCATGGAAGCTCGCGTCGCGGCCAAACAAATTGACCGCCATCACGCCCCCTTCTTGCAGCACCCTATGGCAGGCGGCGTAGAAGCCGGCGTCGTCGAGCACCGGGGCTGCGGCTTCATGGTCGTACAGATCGACGAAGAGCAGCCGCACCGAGCGCGCCGCCGCCTGCGCCAGCCAGTCGGCGGCGTCGCCCTTCACCACCAGGGCCTCGCGCGGCAGATGGAAGTGGCGCTGGTTGGCGGCGATGACCTGCGGGTTGAGCTCCACTACCGTGGTTTCCATCTTGAGCTGCTGCGCGGTGAAGCGGGTCAGTGCGCCAGCGCCCAGGCCGAGCTGGACCGCCGCCGCCTCGGCCGCACCCTCGGCCAGCGCCTCGGCCGGCAGCCACAGCAGCGCCGCCAGCATGCGCTGGATGTAGTCGATCTCCACCACCTGGGGCGCGCGGATGCGCATGCCGCCCTGGATCCAGGGCGTGTCCAGGTGCAGATAGCGCACGCCGTCGTCCTCGGACAGCGTCACGCCGGGCAGGGGTTGCGGCTCGCGGGCGTTCATCAGCGCATTCTCGCCGTCATGTCCACGCACATCGGCGGCCCGGCCCACCAGCCCGGCGGCCGCGAACGCCTGCTGCCACGCCTGCCGCTTGCGCTCGAAGCTCCAGCTGGCGTGGGCCGGGCTCGAGCTGGGCAGCCGCCACACCGGAAGGCCCAGGGCCTCGGTGTGGCGGCGGTGGCGCGCGCTCTCGCCGCCGTTGTGGGCCACGGCCACCAGGCCCGGGGCGCGGCGCTTCAGGCTGGCCAGGTCGTTCAGTTCGGCAGCCTCGATGGCGCTGTCGAGGCTGCCCTCGCGCTGGCAGGCCGCGTACACATCCCACAAGCCTACGCCGCGGTCGCGCAGCCGCGCCAGGCGTTCGCCATAGGGCAGCTGCGGCAAGGGCTCGCCCAGGATCGAGCCCACCAGCGGCCAGAACTGGTTGCGCGGGTGCGCGTAGTACTCGCCGGCCTGCAGCGAGGCCACGCCGGGAAAGCTGCCGAGCACCACGAGCCGCGTTCCGCGCGCGATGATCGGCGGCAGGCCGACGAGGCGCGGGTCGGACGGGCTATTCACGTCTGCGGCGCCAGCGCCACCAGCCGCGGCAAGGCCGCCCGGGTGTTGGCCGCCGTCGCGGCGGCCAAAGCCTCGGGCTCCAGGCCGCGCAAGGCCGCCAGCACGCCGCCGATGCGCGGCAGTTCCGCCGGCTCGTTGCGGCCCTGCGCCAGGCCGGCCGCGCGCTCGGCGGCGCTGCGGTACAGCCAATGCGGCGGGATGTCGGGTGCGTCGGTCTCCAGCACCAGCGCCTCCATCGGCAGGGTCTGCGCCAGGTGGCGGATCTGGCGTGCCGGCTCGAAGCTGAGCGTGCCGCCGAAGCCCAGCCGGAAACCACGTTCGACGAAGCGCGCCGCCTGCTGGTCGCTGCCGTTGAAGGCGTGCGCGATGCCACCCGGCACCTCGATGCGGTTCAGGCCCGCCAGCAGCGCGTCGGCCGAGCGGCGCACGTGCAGGATGACCGGCAAGCCGGCGTCGCGCGCCAGCTTCAGCTGGGCGCGGTAGAAGCGCTCCTGGCGCGCGCGGTCCAGGCCCGGCACGAAGTGATCCAGACCGATCTCACCCACGGCCACCAGCCGCGGGTCGTCTCGGTGGCGGCGCAGCGCGTCGGCCAGGCGATCGAGGTCGCCCTCGGCGGCGCGGTCGGTCCACAGGGGGTGGATGCCCAGCGCGTAGGCCAGGCCGTGGGCATGGGCCAGCGCCACCACGCCGTCGAAGTGGTCGGCGGCCACGGCCGGCAGCACCTGCAGCGCCACGCCCGCGGCGCGGGCGCGCTGCACCACGTCGGCGCGGTCAGCGTCGAATTCGGGCGCATCGAGGTGGCAGTGGCTGTCGATCCAGATGGGGCACATCAGACCGCCGATGATGCCGCGCGAGCACGGCAGGGCCTTCGGCGTCAGGGTCGAGCCAGTCAGGCTGCAGGGCCCGGGCTTCCGTGATAGGGTGGGCGCGAGTGTTCCAACGGTCGACGAGGACGCGCGCCCATGAACAAGGCCCCGCTCTACAGCCGCTCGCCGCGCCGCGGGGCTGCCGTGCCGCCCCCGCCCGTGGGGCCAGCTTCCTCCACCAACGCGGTGGCCGGGTCGGCCCCGGCCACCGCCCCCGGAACATCGGCTGCCACGGCCGCGGCCGCCACGCCGCCAAAGCATCTGCGCGCCTTGCCCACGGCGGCCTGGGCCCTGATCGGTGCGCTGCTGGCGGCGCTGGCGATGCTGGCCGTGCAGCGCCTGGGCCCCGGCCCACGCGCGGTGACGCAGGACGACATCGATCTCGCGGTGCGCGAAAGCCTCGAGAAGGAACCCCTGCCCTCGCAGGCCACCAAGGCCTACCAGGCCATCCTGCCCTCGGTGGTGCGCGTCACGGGCCTGGCCGACGAAGACGAGGCCGCATCCGACGAAAGCCCCGAGAAGCGCGCCATGGAACGCAGCCTCGGCACCGGCGTCGTCATCATCGACAACGGCACCATCCTGACCAACCTGCACGTCGTTTGGGGCAGCAAGAAGATCAAGGTGCGCTTTGCCAACGGCCACGAGAGCGAGGCCGTCATGGTCGGCGCGCAGCCCGAGAACGACCTCGCGGTGTTGAAGGCGCTGAGCCTGCCCGACGACCTCGAGGCCGCCACCATGCGCTCCACCGCCGACTTGATGCCGGGCGACCACGTCATCGCCGTGGGCCACCCCTTCGGCATCGGCCCCAGCGTCAGCTACGGCGTGGTGTCGGGCCTGAAGCGCGAGTTCCGCAGCGCCGAGGGCGAACGCACGCTGACCAACCTGATCCAGTTTGACGCCGCCGCCAACCCGGGCAACAGCGGCGGGCCGCTGGTCACGATGGACGGCCAGGTCGTGGGAATCGTCACCGCCATCCTCAACCCGAGCGAGCAGCGCACCTTCATCGGCATCGGTTTTGCGGTTCCCATCGAGAACGCCGCACAGGCCGCCGGCATGCCGCCCTTCTAGAACACGGAGCACCTGTCTCAATGAGCACCGAACCCCAAGCCCACGCCGCGCTGATGGAGCGCATCCTGTACGAAGTGAAGCGCGTCGTCGTAGGCCAAGACCGCTTCCTCGAGCGCGTGATGGTGGCGCTGCTGGCGCAGGGCCACCTGCTCGTCGAAGGCGTGCCCGGGCTGGCCAAGACGTTGACCGTGAAGACCTTGTCGCGCACGGTACGCGGCAGCTTCAAGCGCATCCAGTTCACCCCCGACCTGGTGCCGGCCGACCTGGTGGGCACGCGCATCTTCAACCAGAAGTCCGGCGAGTTCGGCACCAGCCTGGGCCCGGTGTTCGCCAACCTGCTGCTGGCCGACGAGATCAACCGCGCGCCGGCCAAGGTG
>JBIJAP010000518.1:0-2573 GCA_044345715.1 Rubrivivax sp. | reverse complement strand
CGCCGGCGCCGGCCTGCCGAACGTCGGCCAGTGGATCGCGCCCACGCTCGACCCCGAAGAGCTCGACAAGCGCATCAAGGAGCTGAAGACGGTGCAGTTCTGGCTCGAGCAGAACGCCAAGCTGCTGGCCACCACCATCCAGGCGCTCGAGGTGCAGCGCATGACGCTGGCCACGCTGAAGGGCATGAACCTGCCGATGGCCGATCTGTCGGAGTCGCTGAAGATCCGCCCCTGGTCGACCGAGCCGGCTGCTGCGCCCACCCCCGAGCCGGCGGCGCCTGCCGACGAGCCGCCGGCCACGCCGCGGCGCAAGGCTGCCGCCAAGGCCGCGGCCGCGCCGGCGATGGTCGACCCGATGCAGTGGTGGGGCGCTCTGACGCAGCAGTTCACCGACCTCGCTGCGCAAGCCCTGAAGGACGGCTCGCTCGACGGCGCCCGCACGCTGGCCGGCGCCGCGGTGAAGCAGTCGGTGGACACCGCCACCGGCGCGTTCAAGGCGGCGGCCGGCCTGCCGGCGAAGGCCGTACGAGCGGCTGGAGCGGCCGGCGCGGCCGGCACCAAGGCCGCGCCGGCCAAGCCAGCGCCCGCGCGCCGCGCACCGCGCAAGCGCTGAACCTCCGAGGCCCTGTCGCCCATGAGCGCCTTCCTCGTCGGCCATGCCACGCACCCCGACTGGCGCGGTGCCCTGGCGCTGGCGGCGGCGCAGGTCGAGGCGCGCCGCGCCGAACACGAGGCCAGCGCCCGCGGGCCGCTATCGCTGGGCTTCGTCTACTTCACCGACCACTTCGCCGGCGACGCCGACGCGCTGGTGGCCGAGCTGCGCCGGCGCTGGCCCGGCGTGGCCTGGGTCGGCAGCGTCGGCGTCGGCGTCGCAGCCATGGGCGTGGAGTACTTCGACGAGCCGGCGCTGGTGCTGATGCTGGCGGCGCTGCCCGCCGGGCGCTTCGAGGTCTTCTCGGGCGCGCGCAAGCTGCAGCGCGTGCAGCCCTTCAGCGCGCTGGTGCACGCCGATCCGGCCACGCCCGACCTGCCCGAGCTGATTGGCGAAATGAGTGACCGCGTCAGCTCGGGCTACCTGTTCGGCGGCCTGGCGGCCTCGCGCAGCGGCGCCGTGCATGTGGCAGACGGCGCCTGGCGCGGCGGCCTGTCGGGCGTTGCCTTCACGCGCGACGTGGCGCTGGTCTCGCGCGTCACCCAGGGTTCGCAGCCGCTGGGCCCGGTGCGCCGCATCACCGCGGCCGAGCGCAATTTGGTGCTGGCGCTCGATGGCGAACCCGCGCTGCCCTGCCTGCTGCGCGATCTGGGCCTGGCCGACCTGTCCACGCCCCGCACCGCGCTGACCAAGCTGCGCGCCACGCTGGTGGCGCTGGCCGACGCCGACGCGGTGATGCTCGGGCGGCCGGGGCAGTTCGGGCCCGACACGCGGGTGCGCCATCTCGTGGGCCTCGATCCCGCGCGTGATGCCGTGGCCGTGGCCGACACCGTGGAGCCGGGCATGTCGCTGGTCTTCTGCCAGCGCGACATGCAGGCCGCGCGGCGCGACCTGGTGCGCATCTGCGCCGAGATCCGCGACGAAGTGGAGTCGGCGCAGGAGCCCGCCTGGGCCGATGGCGCCGCCCACACCCCCGATGCCGGTGGGGCCGAGCCGGCGCGGCGCATCGCGGGCGCCATCTACGTCTCGTGCGCCGGCCGCGGCGGGCCGCACTTCGGCGGGCCCTCGGCCGAATTGCAGATCGTGCAGCACGCGCTGTCAGGCGGCGGCCCCGAGGTGCCGCTGGTGGGTTTCTTCGCCGGCGGCGAGATCGCGCGCCACCATGTCTATGGCTATACCGGGGTGCTGACAGTCTTCACCGGCCACGGCTGAATCGGCCGCGACGGCGGCGCTACAGTCCCCGCATGAACGCGCCCTTGCCCACCGCGCAGTCCGACCCTGCACACCGGCTCGAACGCAGCACGCGCCAGCAGCAGCTGGTGGCTGCCGTGGCGCCGCTGCTGCCCGTGCACGCGCTGCTGTGGCAGCGCGAGGACACCGTGCCCTACGAGTGCGACGGCCTCACCGCCTACCGCCAGCTGCCGCTGGCTGTGGCGCTGCCCGAGACCGAGGCCCAGGTCGCAGCCGTACTGGCGGCCTGCCACCGCCTGGGCGTGCCGGTGGTGGCGCGTGGCGCGGGCACGGGCCTGTCGGGCGGCGCCATGCCGCATCCCCTGGGCCTGACGCTCTCGCTGGCCAAGTTCAACCGCATCGTGCAGGTCGATGTGCACGCACGCACGGCCACCGTGCAGTGCGGTGTGCGCAACCTGGCCATCAGCGAGGCAGTGGCGAAGCACGGCTTGTATTACGCGCCCGACCCCAGCAGCCAGATCGCCTGCACCATCGGCGGCAACGTGGCCGAAAACTCCGGCGGCGTGCACTGCCTGAAGTACGGCCTGACGCTGCACAACGTGCTGCGCGTGCGCGGCTACACGGCCGAGGGCGAGCCGGTGGAGTTTGGCTCCGAGGCGCTCGACGTGCCGGGCCTGGACCTGCTGCCGCTGGTGGTGGGCAGCGAGGGCATGCTGGCCGTGACCACCGA
>JBIJAP010000517.1:0-2575 GCA_044345715.1 Rubrivivax sp. | reverse complement strand
CCGAGATCACCCGCGAGATTGAGCGCTCTGCCTCCGCGGCCCGCGCTGAAATCGAGCAGCGCCTGGTCCATGCGCAGTCGGAAGCCGCCGACCTGGCTGCGGCCGGAGAGTCGCTGGAGGCTGAGCGGGATGCCATGGCCGAGCAGGTCACTGCCCTCACCACCGAGCGCGACCAGGCGCAGGCCACGGCGACCGAGCGAGCGGCCGAGATCGAGCGCCAGGCGAGAGAGATCGAGCGGGAGCGCAAGGTGGCTGGTGAGGCTCAGGTCCAGCTGGCCGAGGCCAGGCTCAAGACCGAGTCGCAGGCATCCCAGATCGTGGACATGCGTGCTGAGATCGAGCGGCTGAAGGCTGAGCTGGCCACTTGCGACCGCGCTCGCCAGGAGGCAGAGCAGAAGGCGGCGGTGGTGGCGTCCGAACTTAGGGGGGCCGAGAAGCAGCTGGATGCGGCTGTGAAACGGATTGCTGGCCAGGAGGCTGCGTTGGCAGAGGTGCAGGCGAAGCTGAGCGCGGCCGAGAAGGAGGCTGCAGGCGCCAAGTCAGCGGTTGATGCTGAGAAGCGCCGTGCGGATGCAGCTGATGCCGAACGGCAGCGCCAGTTCGAAGCCGCCGCCACCCTGTACGCCCGGGTCGACGAACTCACCAGAACGGTGATCGAGCGGACGGATCGGGCTGCGGACAAGAAGTGACCGGGTAGGTCGGCGTCTGTAGCTATGTTCCTATGTACAGAACGACAAGTGTTGGTCTGTACTGATAGCTCCGTGAAGTGGCTGGCGAGGGTCTGTTTCGGCGCCCTTCCCGGCTTTCCGCCGAGCCTCGTCTGGTGCTGCTCCTGAAGAAAGTTCGCGTGTGCCCTGCCCTCACTGCCGGTTCTTGCCTATGATGTACATCTGTCACTAACTACACCTGTAGGTGTGTCCATGATTGTCGCGATCGTCAACGAGAAAGGCGGCGTCGGCAAGAGCACGCTGGCCGTCAACCTGGCCGCGGCGCGCGCCCAGGCTGGTCGAGATGTCCTGTTGGTCGATACCGACCCACAAGGCAGCGCCATGGCCTGGTCAGGCGAGCGCGATGCCGCCAAGGTGACGCCGCGCGTCGCAGCGATCGCCAAGTCCGGCAAGGGCCTGCAGGCGGAGATCGCCGACCTGGCGCGGAGGTACCAGGACATCATCATCGACACCGGTGGCCGGGACTCCCCCGAAACCCGCTCAGCCCTGGTGTCAGCCCAGCTGGTGGTGGTGCCTGCTCAGCCCAGCCAGGCTGACCTGTGGAGCCTGGAAAAGCTCGCGGGCCTGGTCGACGCGGCGCGAGGCTTCAATCCGAACCTGCGAGCGCTGGTCGTGATCACCCGGGCATCCACGAATCTGGCCGTTCAGGATACCGACGCGGCCCGTGAGTTCGTCAGCACCGTGCCGTCGGTCGAGCTGGCCAAGGCGGTGATCCGCGACCGCATGGTGTGGCGCCGCAGCTTCGCGGACGGCTTGTCCGTCTCTGAGTACCGACCGTTCGATGACCGCGCTGCAGCGGAGATCGACGCCCTGATCAAGGAGGTCTTCGATGGCAACTAAACGAGTCTTCAAGCGTGCATCCGAGCCCGTCGATGCCGCCGCATTCATCGACGCCGCGCCGTACACCAGCGGTCGGGTCGCCGCCGAGCCGGTCAAGGCAGGGAAGGGCAGTGGTGTCGAAGCCCAGCTTCACGTCCTGATGCCGAAGGCGGACATCGTTGCGCTGAAACGAGCTGCACTGGACCGGGGGAAGACGGTGTCTGACCTGGTGCGTGAGTCTGTCCAGGTCTACATAGATACAAAGTGACAGATGTACATCTGTAATAGACATCGAGGGGCTTCCGTTGGCATCCATGCATGACCTGATCGAGCAGATCGAAGACGCGCGCCTGCGTGAGCGTCTGCGGCAGGAGTGGGAGGCGTCCGTCCGCGAGAAGAAGTTCGGTCTGGTCTTCGAGCCGCACCTGCCCGAGCTGTTGCCGCTGCCCAAGGTCAAGCCGCGTCGGGGAGACCTGGTCTGCATGCGCGAGGGTTCGCTCAAGGACCTATGGCGCGTGCGGCGCGTGGCCAACGGCGTTGCCTTCTGCGTCAAGCCTGGCGTCGAAGGGCAGGGCGGCACCGTCGATCCGGTTCAGTTCTCACTCGACGAGCTGCTAGTCGTCCGCCAGTTCGGCGAGCCGATCTTTCCGGCGCTGGTTCCCGTGGACCAGGTGCAGAACGGTGAGGCTCGCGCGCCTTGGCACACTCTGATCGAGGCCGACAACTTCCACGCCCTGCAGCTGCTGGACTACCTCTATGCCGGCAAGGTCGACTGCATCTACATCGACCCACCGTACAACACGGGCGCCAGGGACTGGAAGTACAACAACGACTACGTCGACAAGAACGACGCCTGGCGGCACAGCAAGTGGCTTGCCTTCATGGAGAAGCGGCTGCGCATGGCGAAGCGGCTTCTTCGGTCGGAGAACGGTGTTCTGGTCGTGACGATCGATAAGAACGAGCTGTATCACCTCGGGATGCTGTTGGCAGAGATTTTTCCTGCCGCTACGCGACAGATCATCACCGTC
>JBIJAP010000516.1:0-2576 GCA_044345715.1 Rubrivivax sp. | reverse complement strand
TGGGGTTGCCCAGGCTCTCGGCAAAGAAGGCGCGGGTGTTGGGGCGAACCGCGGCCGCCCAGTCATCAGGCTTCGTGGCGTCGACAAACGTGGTCTCGATGCCGAACTTGGCCAGGTTCACCGACAGCATCGTCACGCTGCCGCCGTACAGCGCACCGGCCGCCACCACGTGGTCGCCGGCCTGCAGCAGCGTCATCAGTGCCATCGCCTCGGCCGCCATGCCGCTGGCGCTGGCCACCGCGGCGCGGCCGCCTTCGAGCGCGGCCACGCGCTCCTCGAGCGCGGCCACCGTGGGGTTGCTCAGGCGCGAGTAGACGTTGCCAAACGTCTGCAGGTTGAAGAGCGCCGCCGCGTGCTCGGCGCTGTCGAAGACGAAGCTCGTGGTCTGGTAGATCGGCAGCGCGCGGGCGCCGGTCTCGCGGTCGGGCACTTGGCCGGCGTGAATGGCCAGGGTCTCGGGGCGGAATCGGCGGTGGGTCATTGCGGGGCCTTCATGCGGTGCGGCGCTGGGCCGAGATCACGCCGGTATTCACGCCCGCCCAGTGCAGCCCGCCGAAGAGCCGCGCGTGCTCGATCTTCACGCAGCGGTCCATCACCGACTCCAGCCCCGCGGCGCGCGCGATGGCGTCAGCCTCCAGGTTCATCACGCCCAGTTGCTGCCAAAGGCACCGGGCGCCGATGGCCACGGCACTGTGGGCGATGGGCAGCACGTCGGCGGGCTTGCGGAACACGTCGACCATGTCGATGGCGAACGGGATGTCTTCCAACCGCGGATAGCAACGCTCGCCCAAGATGGCCTCGGCCTTGGGGTTGACCGGCACGATGCGGTAGCCCTTGCCCTGCAGGTAGCTGGCGGCAAAGTAGCTCGGGCGGTTCCAGTCGGCCGACAGGCCGACGACGGCGATCGTGCGGCAGCGGTCAAGAAGGCGTCGAAGCAACGCGTGGTCTGAGCTCATGCGCAGATCCTACGGCCCGTACGCCGAAGAGGAGTCGGGCCTGGACGCTCGTTGCCCGGCGCTTGTGGACGAGAGCCCCGCAAATGCGGGCGAAATTCATTGATTTCCATCAAATTTTTGTGAATTCTGGGTTCAAATCCAGGCATGACCAGCGGCTTCATGGAAACCTCCTCCCTCAGGCTGCAAGAAGCGCCTGCCACGCTGCAACGTGGCCTCGTCACCACCACCGAGGCCGCCGCCCTGCTGCGCGTGTCGGTCGCCACCGTGCAGTCATGGTGCGAAAACGGCCTTCTCGCCAGCTGGCGTACCAGCGGCGGCCACCGGCGCATCGAGCGCGCATCGGTCGAGCGGCTGCTCGGCCAGCCGCAGCCGGGTGCCGACAGCCGCCGCGCCCCCGCGGCGCAGCGGCCCACCGTGGCGGTGGTGGAAGACGATGCGAACCTGTTACGGCTGTACGAGGCCCGCATCTCGCGCTGGCCCGGGCAGCCACAGGTGCTGTGCCTGAACAACATGGTGCTGGCGCTGCTGCGCATTGGCCGCCAGGCCCCGAAGATGCTGATCCTCGACCTGCACATGCCCGGCATGGACGGCTTCGGCATGCTGCACCACCTGCGCCACTCGGGCAGCGTGGACAACACCGTCATCGCCGTCGTCACCGGTCTCGACGCCGGCGCCATCGAGGACCGTGGCGGACTTCCCGGCGACGTCGACGTCTTCGCCAAGCCCATCCCGTTCGACCGCCTCGAGGCGCTCTGGAAGGTTGCCCTGGCCGGCCCGGTCGATCGCGCCTGAGGACGGCATGGCGCGCATCCTCGTGGTCGACGACCAGGCGGAGATCCGCCGCCTGCTGGAGGTCACCTTGCGCGACGAGCACGAGGTGCGCCTGGCGCACAGCGGCACCGATGCGCTGCTGGTGCTGCGAGGGTTCATGCCCGACGTGATCCTGCTGGACATCATGATGCCCGGCGAGATCAACGGGCTGCAGGTGCTCGACCTGCTCAAGGCCGACCTCAGACGCTGCCACATCCCCGTGGCCATGATCTCGGCCCGCGGCCAGGTCGTCGACCGCGAAGAAGCGCGCGCCCGGGGTGCCGACGCGTACTTCATCAAGCCCTTCAGCCCCGTGCAGCTGGCCGACTGGGTGACGGCGCGGCTGGCCGGGCAGACGACGGCGTTCGACTTCACCCCGCCGCCGCCCGGCCCCCGATGAGCACGGCAGCCCAAGAGACCCGGCCCCTGCGCCACGAGGCCGAGGCCGATACCGCGGCGCGCGCCGGCGAGCGCCAGCTCCGCTGGACCGTCGGCACGATCTGGACTCTCGCGGCCCTGCTCATTGGCGCCATCGCCTGGCACGTGGTGACCCAGACGGTGCAAGGCCGGCAGCGCGAGTTGCAGGCCGCCGAACGCGACCTGGCGAACCTCACCCGCGTCAACCAGGAGCACGCCGACCGAACACTGCACAGCGCCGACCAGGTGCTGCGCTTCGTGCAGGCCCGCTACCTCGAGCTCGGCCGCCAGCTCGACCTCTTGAGAAACAACCTCAAGTCCAGCCCGTTCAGGCGGCCGCTGCAGCAGGAGCGAGTTGGAAGCCAAGGGCCGCGGCGCGGCGTTTGAGGGCGG
>JBIJAP010000515.1:0-2587 GCA_044345715.1 Rubrivivax sp. | reverse complement strand
TGGGTGGCGGCGCCGCCCGCGGCTTCGCCCACATCGGCGTCATCCAGGTGCTCGAGGAAGCCGGCATCCGCCCCGACCTCGTCGTCGGCACCTCGGCCGGCAGCCTGGTGGCGGCGCTATATGCCCATGGCAAGACCGGCACCGAGCTGGCGTCGATGGCGCTGACCATGGACGAGGGCGCCATCACCGACTGGGCCTTCCCGAGCCGCGGCCTGATCCGTGGCGAGGCGCTGGCGCGCTACGTGCGCGAACAGACCGGCGGGCAGCTGATCGAGCAGATGAAGATGCCGCTGGGCATCGTCGCCACCGACCTGGACAGCGGTGCCGGCGTGCTGTTCCGCCGCGGCGATACCGGTACCGCGGTGCGGGCGTCGAGCTCGGTACCGGCCGTCTTCCAGCCGGTGAAGATCGGCGAACGCGAGTTCGTCGACGGCGGCCTCGTCTCGCCGGTGCCGGTGCGCTTTGCGCGCGAGATGGGGGCCGAGATGGTGATCGCGGTCGACATCTCCACGCCGCCCGATGGCGCCGCCACCGACGGCACCATGAAGCTGCTGCTGCAGACCTTCGCCATCATGGGCAAGAGCATCAACCGCTTCGAGCTGCGCGAGGCCGACGTGGTGCTGCGCCCCGGTCTCGTGGGCGTGGGCAGCGCGGACTTCACCGCGCGGGTGCGCGCCATCCGCGCCGGCCGCGAGAAGGCCACCGAGTTGCTTCCGGAGATCAAGGCCAAGCTGGCGGCGATGGCGCACCCGGCGTGATCGGCCTGATCGGCCTGATCGGCCGCTGCGGCCGTTGCAGCGAAGTCTCGGACCGGCCTTAGCCGGCCGAACGGGCCGAGCCGCTGGTGGTGGCGAAGTGCCCGCGCAGCAGCCGTTCTGCCACACCGTCGATGGCTGCCTGGGCCACGGCGGCCTCGGTTACCCAGCCACGCGCCCCGGCCCAGCGCAGCATGAGCTGCAGGTCGCTGGACTCGGTGCCTTGCCACAGGCCGTCGCCATTGGCGCCGACCACGGTGCTGAGGCCGGGCATCTCGGCGAAGGCGCGGCCGCTCACCAGAATCTGCAGCAGCGGCCGGTCGAGCCTTTGCCGGACGTGGCGGATGGTGGTGGCCAGATCGGTGAGCTGCTCCTGACGCGCGAAAACCGCGCTCTGTGCCAGGTGCAGCAGGCCGTAATCGTGCTTGCGCAGCGTGGCGCAAAGTTCGTCGTCGTCGCGCGGGAAGGCGAAGTGCACGTCCCAGCCGGCGGCGTCGAGCGCGACCGCGGCAAAGGTGGCGCCAGCAAGGTGCTGCTCGCCCGGCGCCGGGGCTACCAGGGCCAAGCCGCCCGGGTAGGGGCCACGGCGCGGGCGCTGCCCCGCCACCTGCCGCACGAGCAGCTGCAGCCGGCCCTGGCCGAGCACCAGCTCCACGCCCTGCAGGCGGTCGTCCATCCACATCTCGCCCATGGCGCGCGACACCGGCCCGACGAGATGCCAGCCCAGCGCGCTGAGCAGCGGCTCGTGCGCGAGCACCTGGTCGCGCAGGCGGCTCATCTCGGCTTCGTCGCCACGGCACAGCGTCAAGGCCATGGCCTCGGGGGGCGGCAGCGAGCGCCAGAACACGATGCCGCGCATGAAGTCGGGCGCCATGTCGGCATGGCGGCTCAATGACTGCAGCGCCAGCGGATCGACGTGCACGGCATCGGCCTCGGACGCCAGCGCTTCGCTGCTGACGAGCCGCATGCGCAGGTCGGGGAACAAGCGATGCGCGCACCACGGCGTCGGCACGGCCTCGACCTCAGTGTGGCGCGGGTCCTGCAGGATGGAGTGCCACACGCGCTCGACGCTGCTGGCCGGGCCTTCGAGCCACTGCACGAAACAGCCGTCGTGGTAGACGAGCAAGCCGGTGAGGTCTTCGTGGGCGTTGCGGGCCCGAGATTGCTCGAGCAGCTCATGCAAGGCCTCCGGCCCCATCGCACGCACGGCGGTGCTTCGGTAGACCCGCTGGCGCAGCGGCTCTGGAGTGGGGTACTGCGACATCGGGGTACTGCCTTCGGCGGCCATCCTACTGCCCCGCGCCCTGCAATGGCAGGCCAAAGACCCGCGTTTTCGCCGCCGGGGAAGCGACGGCAACTTGACGCCGAAGGTGCGTCAGAAACAACGAAGCCCCGCCGGGGCGGGGCTTCGCGACAAAGTCAGGGCCGATCAGGCAGCGCGCTTGGCCTTCGGCATGGCGGTCTTGGTGGCGCTGACGGCGGTGGCCGTCACGGCGGCGAAGTTAGCTTCAGCCACTTCGGTGGCCTGCTTGGCGGCCTTGTGCGCGCTCTCGTAGGCGTTGTTGGCCGCGGCAACAGCCGACTTCACCAGGGCGACGGCGCTCTCGGTGCCGGCCGGGGCGTTCTTGACGGCGGTGTCCACCATCGCGAGCACCTTCTTCTGGCTGTCGGCCATCTGGGCTTCGGCCGTCTTCGTGAACTCGGCGCCGGCGCCGGCCATGATGTCGTACAGGTGGCGGCTGTAGGCGGCGGCCTTCTCGGCGGCCGGTTGCAGCAGGCCGGCTTGCAGCGTCAGCAGTTCTTGCGCGTCCTTCACCGACATCGCGGCGTAG
>JBIJAP010000514.1:0-2589 GCA_044345715.1 Rubrivivax sp. | reverse complement strand
GTCGGGCTTTGCGCGCATCGCGCTCGCGCCATCGGCCAACCCCGATGGCGTGCGCCAGGTGCTGGTGCTCGAGCCCGTGGGCCTGCAGATGCCGCCGCGGCCGGAGCCGGCCGTGCCGTTGGCGAACGCGAAGCCCGCGAAGACACCCAAGGCGCGGCCGGGAGTGGCCGTGCCATGACTATGCAGACCCTGGGAGCCGCGCCATGATCATGCCGCGGGGCTCTGACCAGCTGCTGCTGCCGGCCAACCCTCTCTTCATTTACGGCTCGCTGCTGCTGGCGTTTTCCTTCCACCTGCTGCCGCTGGGCCGGCTCGCCGGCATGCCCGATGTGCTGGCTGTGGCGCTGGTGTTCTGGAACGTGCACCAGCCGCGCCGCGTGAGCGTGGGGCTGGCCTTCGTGTTCGGCCTGGCACTCGACGTGCACCAGGGCGCCATCCTCGGCCAGCATGCGCTGGCGTACACGCTGCTGTCGTACGTGGCCGTGGTCGTGCACCGCCGGCTGTTATGGTTTGGTGTGCTGGAGCAGGCGCTGCAGCTGGTGCTGCTGTTCGCGGCGGCGCATGCGGTGTCGCTGCTGGTGCGCTTGCTGGCCGGCGACATGTTCCCGGGCTGGTGGCTGCTGGCGGCGCCGCTGCTCGAAGCGGCCTTGTGGCCGGTGGTGACGTGGCTGCTGCTCGCACCGCAGCGCCGCGCCCCCGACCCTGACCAGAACCGTCCGCTATGACCCCCCCCCGTAGCGGCTTCGCCGCTCCCCCCCAGGGGGGCGCCGCCACCGGCCCGGCACAGCCGGTTCCGCGGCGGCCGCTTGGGAAGACACGGTTTGCGGGGAACAATCGCTGATGGCTGCCGTCCTGCGCGATGTCGAACAGGAGATCGACCGCTTCCGCGGCCGTGTGCTGGCCGCGGCTGTGTTCGTGCTGCTGTTGTTTGCGCTGCTGGCCGCGCGCATGGTGCATCTGCAGGTGTTCCGCCACGACGACCTGGCCACGCAGGCCGAGGCCAACCGCATCGCCGTGGTGCCCATCGTCCCCAACCGCGGCCTCATCGTCGACCGCCACGGCGTCGTGCTGGCCACCAACTACTCGGCCTACACGCTGGAGATCGCCACGCGCGAGGCCCGCGGCGCCGAGCTTGAGGCGCTGATCGACGAGTTGGCGCAGGCGGTGGAGATCACCCCGCGCGACCGCCGCCGCTTCCGCCAGCTGATGGGCGACATGAAGGGCGCGGAGTCACTGCCCATCCGCAGCAAGCTGTCCGACGAGGAGGTGGCGCGCTTCACCGCGCAGAGCTTCCGCTTCCCGGCCGCGCAGATCCGGGCGCGGCTGTTCCGCCACTACCCGCTGGGCGAGACCGGCAGCCACCTGCTGGGCTACATCGGCCGCATCAACGCGGCCGAGAAGAAGGACATCGAGGAGTGGCCCGAAGAGGAGCAAGGCAACTACAAAGGCACCGAGTACATCGGCAAGCTCGGCCTGGAGCAGGCCTACGAAAAGCCGCTGCACGGCACCACCGGCTTCGAGGAGGTCGAGACGAGCGCCGGCGGCCGCGCCGTGCGGCGCCTCAGCAGCCACCCGCCCACGCCCGGCGACAAGCTGGTGCTGTCGATCGACATCCGGCTGCAGGCGCTGGTCGAACAGCTTTTTGGCGACCGCCGCGGCGCGCTGGTGGCCATCGACCCACGCAACGGCGAACTGCTGGCCTTCGTCAGCAAGCCCACCTTCGATCCCAACCTGTTCGTCGACGGCATCGACAGCGAGAGCTGGAAGGAGCTCAACGAGAGCATCGACAAGCCGCTGCTGAACCGCGCCCTCCGGGGCACGTACCCTCCCGGCAGCACCTTCAAGCCCTTCATGGCGATGGCCGCGCTCAACAGCGGCAAGCGCAGCGCCAGCACCATCGTCAACGACGGCGGCACCTTCCAGTTCGGCAACCACACCTTCCGCAGCCACGGCGACAAGGGGCTGGGCCCGGTCGACATGTACCGCAGCATCGTCAAGAGCAGCAACGTCTACTACTACTCGCTGGCCAACGAGATGGGCGTGGACCTGATGCACGCGGAGCTCGGGCCCTTCGGCTTTGGCGTGCGCACCGGCATCGACCTGCAGAGCGAGGTCACTGGCCTGCTGCCCAGCACCGAGTGGAAGCGCCGCTACTTCAAGAAGCCCGAGCAGCAGCGCTGGTATGCCGGCGAGACCATCTCGCTGGGCATCGGCCAGGGCTATAACAACTTCACGATGCTGCAGCTGGCCAGCGCCACGGCCACGCTGGTGTCGGGCGGCCAGCGCTTCCAGCCGCGCCTGGTGCGCGAGATCGAAGACGCCATCAGCGGCCATCGCAGGCCGGTGCCTCGCGAGGCGTTGCCGGCGCTGGCTCTGAAGCCGGAGCACGTGGAGGTCATCCGCCGCGCGCTGCAGGGCGTGACGCAGGAAGGCACGTCCACGCGCATCTTTGCCGGCGCGGCGTATGCCAGCGGCGGCAAGACGGGCACGGCGCAGGCCGTGGGCATCCGCCAGGGCCAGAAGTACGACGCCGCCAAGCTGGCCGAGCACCAGCGCGACCACTCGCTGTACATGGCGATGGCGCCCGTG
>JBIJAP010000513.1:0-2600 GCA_044345715.1 Rubrivivax sp. | reverse complement strand
GGGCCGCGCTGGCCACGGCCGCGGCGCTGCTGGCGTGGGCCGTGCCGGGGGTGGCCGGGCAGTGGGGAGTCATCGTCCTGGGCGGGCTGGTCGGACGCTGGTTGTTGAAGCCGCCGCCGCTGGTGCCCCGCGCGCCGGCGCACTCCGGCGTGGGCCGGCGCAGCGGTGCCGTGCTGCTGGCGCTGGCCGCGGGTTTGCTGCTGCTGTTGCCGGCGCTCGCCACAAGCACCGGGTCGGGCTGGCTGCAGGCGGTGGCGGTTGTCTACCAGGCCGGCGCGCTGGTGTTCGGCGGCGGGCATGTCGTGCTGCCGCTGCTGCAGGCTGCTGTCGTGCCGCCGGGCTGGATCAGCCCCGAGGCCTTCATGGCCGGCTACGGCGCCACGCAGGCCGTGCCGGGGCCGCTCTTCACCTTCGCGGCCTACCTGGGCGCGGCGATGCAGTGGCCAGGCGCGGGCGCCGCGGGCGGCGTAGCGGGGGGCCTCGTGATGCTGGTGGCGGTGTTCCTGCCCGGGCTGCTGCTGGTGGCCGGGGCCCTGCCGTTCTGGGAGGCGCTGCGCCAGCGCGCCGGCGTGCGGCGGGCGATGGCCGGCATCAACGCCGCGGTGGTGGGCCTGCTGGCGGCGGCGCTGGCCGGGCCGGTGGGCGGCGCGGCGCTGCACACGCTGGCCGACCTGGCGCTGGCCGCCATCGCGCTCGTACTGCTGATGCGCTGGCGCTGGCCGCCGCCGGTGCTGGTGCTGCTGGCTGCCATGCTGGGTGCCGGCCTGGCGATGGCCTGATGCCGGCCTGGGGCTGCGCGCCAATGCAGACCACTCGGCATGTCACACATCGGCTCTGCGTTACGCACCAGGGCAGCGCGCCGCCCCTGGCCGACCAAGGCCTCCACGAAGGCCCTGGCTCGGCTGGGGACGACAGCGGCACACTCCGGCGCGAGCCGCAGGCGCTCTGAACGCAGATGTCCCCTCGCGTCCGAGCACCTGCCCTGTCCTCGCACCCGGCCCTTTGGAGACCCACCCGATGCCCAACGCCCGCAGCGCCAACGCCGTCCGCCTGGAGTTCGCGCCCGACTCCCTGGTGAAGACCAACCTCTCAGGCGCCGCCTTCACCGGCGACTGGCTCTGGGTGGCCGGCGACGAGGCCTGCGGCCTCGATCGCCTGCGCCGCCTGAGCCCCACCGGCAGCGAGACCCTGCGTTTCGGCGAGGTGCGCGACTTTCCGCTCGCCGAGCTGCTCGACCTGCCCGGCGCCGCCGATGAAGAGGCCGATCTCGAAGGCATGGCCGTGGCCGACGGCTACCTGTGGGTGGTGGGCTCGCATGGCTACAAGCGCAAGAACGCCCGCCCCGAGCGCAGCCACGCCGACAACGCCAAGCGCCTGGCCAAGCTGTCGCTCGACGGCAACCGCCGGCTGCTGGCCTGCCTGCCCATCGAGCCCGACGCGCGCGGCGAGCCCTGCCTGGTGCGGCAGGCCAAGGACGGCCGGCACGCGCTGCGCCTGAAGGGCGATGCGCAGCACAACCTGCTCACGCGGGCGCTGGCCGACGACCCGCACTTCGGCCCTTACATGGCCATCCCCGGCAAGGACAACGGCTTCGACATCGAGGGCCTGGCGGTCGACGGCCGCCGGCTGCTGCTGGGCCTGCGCGGGCCGGTGCTGCGCGGCTGGTCGGCGCTGCTCGAGGTGGCGGTCGAACTGCGCAGCGACCAGCTTCGCCTGGCCCCGCTCGACGACAGCGGCACACTCATCCGCAAGCACTTCCTGCAGCTCGATGGCCTGGGCGTGCGCGACCTGCACTTCTCGGGCGACGACCTCTACATCCTGGCCGGCCCGACCATGGTGCTGAACGGCGAGATCCGCGTCTTCAAGTGGCCTGCCGCGCGCCCCTTGCTGGCGGCCAACCGCGAGCCGGTGCGCTTCGAGGCGGCGCTGACGGAGTCGGTGTCGCTGCCGCACTGGCGGGGCACCAACCGGGCCGAGGCGATCTGCGACCTGCCGCCAGCGCTGTCGGGTGGCAAGCCGAGCTGGCTCGTGCTGTACGACGCCCCGGGCCCAGACCGCAAGGAAGGCGAGAACACCGTCTTCGGCGACCTGCTGCGCCACGCCTGAACCGGCCCGACGTGCCCTCGATCGACGCCCCCGAGATCGACCCCGCGGCGGCGCTGCAGTTCGTCATCAACGCCGGGGCCGGCCGCAGCGGCGCCGACACCCGGCGCCAGGCCATCGAGGCCGCGCTGCAGGCCGCCGGCCGGCGCGGCGAGCTTCACCTGTGCCGCCCGGCCGAATTGCCCGGCGTCGCCCATGACGCGGCTGCCCGCGCCCTGGCCACGCGCACGGCCGTGGTCGCGGTGGGCGGCGACGGCACGCTCAACACCGTGGCTCAGGCCGCGCATGCCGCGGGCTGCGCCATGGGCGTGGTGCCGCAAGGCACCTTCAACTACTTCGCGCGCACCCACGGCCTGCCGTCCGATCCGGCCGCGGCCGTGCAGCTGCTGCTGAACGCGGCACCGGCGCCGGTGCAGGTGGCGGGCATCAACGAGCACGTGTTCCTGGTCAACGCCAGCCTCGGCCTCTACCCCGAGCTGCTGCAGGACCGCGAGGCC
>JBIJAP010000088.1:0-10573 GCA_044345715.1 Rubrivivax sp. | reverse complement strand
GTTGCCTGACACCATGAACACGGGGCGCAAGATCACCGGCGGCAATGCTGTTGACCACCGCAATCACGGCATCTGGCTCGCCCCCGAGTCGATGGGCGACCCAGCGTTGTGCATACATCAAGGCGCCGACGGATGTCAGCATGAACAATCCGGCGGTGACGAGCAAGGCGGTCAGCCAGAAGCCATACGCGGCTTGCGCCGAGGCCACGGCGGCTTCGGTGCGCGCATCCAGCATGCGCAAGAATTCATCCACCGGCTTCATGATCTTGCCTTTGAATACGTGGTAGTTCTTGTCATGCATCATGGCTTGCGCCTTGGGCAAATCAGGCTCACCTTTCTGGGTGAAGCCTCCTTTGCCATCGTCGTACAGGCCCTTGACCAGGTTCATCGCGACGGTTTCGGTGCGCACCAGATCATCTGAGTTGCCGGCGGCTTCCTTCAGCTTGGCGAATTCAGCGTCGGTGAATCCGGCCGTCTTCATCATGTCCAGCAGCGGCAGGGTGCCTGAGCTGCCGATACCCTTGGGAGGCTCGACACCTGCAGCGCGAAAATCCCAGTAGATCTTCTCGTAGCCCGCGGGGCGGGGCTTCTTGCCATTGCGAATGTCCAGCACCTCGAAGTACTGCCGTTCCCATTCGGCATCGCCCGTCATCACGTAGGTGCGGGCCAGGCGGGTGAGGTCGTCAGAGCTTTGGCGCAACTCATCGGCCAACAGGGAAGACGCATAGCGCGAAGACTGCGCGGCCGAAACCTCGGCGCTGGTCTGGTTCAAGCGAACCAAACACAAGGCCAACAAAACGACCATTGCGCCCACGCACATCAGTGCGGTCGAGAACAGTTGCTTCAGTGTCTTCATCGATGGCTCCGTGACAGTCGTCATTAACTTGAAAGTGGCGCCCCATGCAGGTCTTGCACCCGCCGGTCACGCGCGACAAGACCCTGGGCCGCAGTCCGCGCGGCAGCGCTGCTCGCGCGGAGGAATTCGAACCAAGTCCGGTCTTGTGGAGGGTGTGGCCTGAGGCGTTCCACTTCTTCGGCGTTGCGGCGCTCGACTTGAGGGTTCAGCCGTGCCCTGTCCGGTGCCGTCAGCTCGATCGATGGGAGGTCTGCGCTGTGGAGCTCGGCGATGGGTCGAGTTGAGCTCTCATCCACGATGACCGGTCGTTCAACCCATGCCGGATTGAATGGCTGCTGTCGATACTGGCCGCGAACAGTAGCGGCCAAGCTGCCGGTGATCGAGTGCCCGGGGCATCGGTGGACCTGACGACGCAGCATGGTCTGAGCTCGGCGCTGGGCGTGGATCGGTCGCGTCGCCTCGCACAGGAGTGCGGCTGTTCTGTCGGAGAATCGCTGAGCCATGGTGGGTTCCACGTGCAGCGGCAGCTTCACCCAGCGCCTCACCGAAGGAGCATCCTCATGAAATCACGCTCGCTATCCCTCTCTGCAGCCGCCGCCGCTCTGCTGTGCCTGCCGTGCCTTGGCGAGGCCCGCGCCGACACCGTATACGCACGCTGCGACATCTATCCCAAGGGGTCGGACACCGCGTCCAGGGTGGTGGCTTGCACCGTCTCGCAGCGCCAGGGTCACGTGGCCATCGACCGCTCCGATGGCGTTCGCCACGAACTCAGCCCGCAGGGCGCTGCCGGAAACTACATCGACGAGAACGGGCGCAAGGCCATCCGCAGCAGGGGCCTCGGCAGCAAAGGCCAGATCTACCGGCTGGCCGGGGAATCGATCTTTGTCTACTGGGACACCGCCGGCCTGCCGGGCGGTGCTGAGGCACGGCCAGCGAACTCCAAGCCCGGCGTGTTGCCCGCCCTCGCGCCTCCGCCGGTGCCATTCGACCAGACGCTGACGCTGCGGGGCATCAGCTTTCGCGTCTCCAGCGCCAACGGCGGATCGGTCAACAAATTGAAGATCGTGCCCAGCGGGCTCACCATCGACAACGGGCCGATCCTGCGTGCAATCGAAGGCCAGGTCACTCGCGCCGAGGTCGCCGACCTGGACGCCGACGGCTCGCCCGAGGTGTACGTCTACGTCCGGTCGGCCGGCTCGGGCTCATACGGCGCGCTGGTGGCTTTCAGCGCCAACAAGCGCAAGTCGCTGAGCGAGATCATGCTGCCGCCGGTCAGCGATGACACCCAGGCTGCCCAGGGCTACATGGGCCACGACGACTTCGCAGTGGTCGAGCGCACGTTGGTGAGGCGCTTCCCGGTCTACAAGGACGGCGACACCAACTCCACGCCCAGCGGTGGTGTGCGCCAAATGCAGTATCGGCTGACACGCGGCGAGGCGACCTGGCGGCTCAAGCTCGACCGCGTGGTCGAGTACTGACAAGGACACCTGCGGTCACCGGTCGGGCGCGGCGATCCGCTTCTAGATCGCGCCAGCGGTCGGTTGCTCCACCCTTCGATCGGCGACGACGTTGATGAGACTGTGGTGATCCAGGCGCATGGGATCCGACTTGCGACGGTAGACCTGGTGGAACATGCGGGCTACGATGCCTGTGGCCGTGCCCCACGTCGCTTTAGGTGACGCGCCTGGCCCACTCGCCCGAAGTCCGCCACGGCTGGCGGACCGGCAAGCCATCTACATCGGCCGCACCCGCTGCCGATGCTCACCGACGTTGTCGCCCTCGATTCGCGAGGCGCGCGTGCCGAGGATCACGTCGACCTTGCGGTCGGCCTCTGTACCGGTGAGGGCCAGTACCTCGACCGCGGTCTCGCGCTCGTAGGCGTGCGACTTGTCGGTGTTGCGGTAGTGGCGGTGCATCAGCCAGTAGAAGCCTGCCGCGCTGGCCGGGCCCAGCGCGAGCAGGAAGAGGACGGTCTCGATGTCCATCTCAGCTCGCAATGATCCAGAGTGCCAGCGCCTCGACCACCGTGCCGATGGCCAGCGCCGCCGTCACCAGCTTCCACTGCTGCACCGGCACGCTGCCCATGGTCTCGCCGGTGCGCCCGTTCACCGCGATGTAGTGAGTGAGGCCCGTTCCCGGGCGGCCGCCCGGCCCCGGCTGGTGGTAGGCGTACAGCCACACCGGCAGGTACATCGACACCCAGCGCGAGCCCTTGATGTCGATGCGCTCGCGTTCCCAGCGCACCCCTCTGCCGAAGCGCGCCACCGAGGGCTGCATCTGGGCACGCGCCATCGACAGCATCTGCTCCTGCAGCCGCGGCACCAGGTGCTGCACGTCGCGGTCGCGCCTCTCCGAGGTGTAGCCCACCAGGTACGAGGCGTTCCACTTCACGGCGTTCTTGGTGTCGAAGGGCAGGATGGTGTTGATGATGTTGTGGGTGTTGCTGTCGGTGTCCAGGTTGCCGCGCCGGGCGCTGGATTCCAGCGTCAGGTCGTCCACCGTGAAGTCGACATGGCGCTGCACGTGGTAGACATCGGCGTCGTAGAGCGTCTTCTTGTTCTTGCCTTCGCCACGGGTGTAGCGGCGCGTCTGGACCTCGCCGACACCCGCCGCGTCGGCGCTGCCCCGCGCATCGATCACCATGTAGGGCAGGTACACCCCCACCACGTTCTCGGGCGTGAACTCGTCCTTGAAGGCCTGCAGCGCGAACAGCCGGCGCTTCGCCACGAACTGGCTGATGCGCGCCACCGCATCGTGCTTGCGCACGCTGAAGGGCAGCACCGCATCGGGTACCGCGCCGTTGTCGATCTGCTCGTTCACGCCCAGCACGTGGCGGCACCAGTGGCAGCGCGCCGTCAGCGTGGTTTCGGTGTTGATCACGACCTCGGCGCCACAGCCGCCGCAGTGGTAGCTGCGCAGGTGGGCGGCGTCGGCGTCGATGTCGCGCGCGCCCGATGCGATCTGCGTGCCGCGCAGATCGGCGATGCCCTCGCCCAGGCCGAAGGCCTCTTCCACGCGGGCGGCCGCCCACTCGTGGCGGCAGTACAGGCAGACCAGCCGGTCGGTGCCGGCGCGTTGCTGCACCTCGGTTGAGCCACACTTGGGACACTGGTTCAGGCCGTCGCGCAGCTCTTTCGACTCGGTGTCGATCATGGCGCGGCCGGCCGCTACAGGCCCAGCGCCTTGGCCTTGACCGCGTCGTAGTCGGCCTGTGTGATGAGGCCGGCGTCGAGCATCTGCTTGGCCCGCGTCAGGCGGGCGACGGGGTCGTCGGCGGCCGGCGCCGCAGCCACCGGCGCAGCGGGCGCCACGGCCGGGGCCGGCGCCACCGGCTGCTGCAGCCCGGCCAGGCCACCCAAGCCGCCGGTGACCATGCCCATGCCCACGATGCCGCCGACGCCGGCGTTCTGCCCGGCTGCCTGGATGCCCGCCGCCACCGAGGCCTGGAGGTTGGAGTTGCCACGCGCACCGGCCAGCGCATCGGCCCGCTGCACCGTCTTCAGCAGCTCGCGGCTGTGGGCGTCGTATTCGATGGCGACGATGGCGGTCTTGACGATCACCAGGCCGCGGTCGGTCTTCCAGCGGTAGGCCGTTTCGACGGCATCCGAAAGACTACTGGCAAAGCCGATTGCGTCTTGCTGGATGCGGGTGATGCGGTTGCCCTTGGCCGGATCGTTCGTGTAGGCGCTGAAGGCCGGCGCCAGCGAGCTGACGACCTCGTTGAACAACTGGCCGGCGGCGGCGTTGTCCAGGTCGGTGAAGTCGAACACCTGCCCGGGTTGCAGGTAGCTGGCCGGCACGAAGCTCTTGACGAAGCGGATCGGGTCGACGATCTGCAGCGTGTAGCTGCCGCGCGTGAGGGCGCCGACCTGCGCGTTCAGGTAGCCGTCGTCCCAGTAGATCTCGGACTGCGTGCCGAAGCGGTTGTTCGGCAGTTCCTTCAGCGAGACGAAAAACGCCGCCTGCTGCGAGGCCGGCTGGCCCCCGAACTTGAAGCGCTGCCAGCTCTGCAGCACCAGCGATTCGAACAGCCCTCCGCCGCTGAAGATGGACTTGGACTGCAGGTCGTTCGACTGCCACTCGTAGGCGCCGGCCTCTGCCACCAGCGCGGTGACACCGCCGTCCTGCATGAGCAGCAGACCGTAGCCTTCGGGCACGACGATGCGCGAGCCGTTGGTGATGATGTTCGTCGAGCCCCGGGTGTTGGAGCCGCGCCCGGCATTAGTGCCGCTGGGCACTGCGGCAAACAGCGCGGCCGTCGGCGGCAGGCCGTCGGGCACGGTGTAGAAGTCCTGCCACTGGTCGGCGAGCGAGCCGCCGATCGATCCAACTGCTGCCTGAATCAGACCCATGATGTGTTCCTTGTGCGCGCAAGGGCGCGCGGCGGGCCTCGGCGTTGCCCGAGTGGGAAAAGCATAGCCGACCACTGCCCTGGCGGGCGCCGCGCTCGCCGCGATGGCATCAATCAAGCGCCCTGCAGGCGCAGGCTCACCACCACCACGTCGCCGTCGACTCGCTCGGCAAACCCCAGGTGCCGGCACAGACCGAGCATCGCTCGGTTCTCGCCCAGCACCTCGCCCACCAGCTGCTGCGTACCCCGCTGGCGCAGGTGGTCGATCAGGGCCTGCATCAGCCGTCCGCCGAGGCCCTGGCCCTTGAGGTCGCTGCGCACCACGACGCCGAACTCGGCGCTCTCGTTGTCGGGGTCGCAGGCCGCACGCGCGGCGCCCAGCGTCTGCTCGACGCCGCCCTCGCCCACCACGGTGGCCACGAAGGCCATCTCGCGCTCGTAGTCGATCTGCACCAGGCGCGCGAGCTCGCTGCGCGGCAGGCTGCGGCGGCTGTAGAACACGCGCATGCGGATGTCCTCGGGCGACAGCTGCTCCAGAAAGGCCAGGTGCTGCGGTTCGTCTTCGGGGCGGATGGGACGGATCGTGAGCTCTCGCCCCTGCCAGGGCTGCCGCTGCACCAGGTGCGCCGGGTAGGGCTGGATGGCAAAGCGTGCGGCACCGCCGGGCGCGGCGGCGCTCACGCGCACACGGGCATCGAGCGCGATCACGCCGTCGGCATCGGCCAGCAGCGGGTTGATGTCCAGCTCGGTGATGCGCGGCTCGGCCGCCAGCAGCTCGGCCACGGCCACGAGTGCGCGCTCGACGGCGGCGGTGTCGGCGGCGGGCACGTCGCGCCAGCCCGCGAGCAGGCGGCTCACGCGGGTGCGTCGCACCAGCGCGGCGGCCAGCGTGCGGTTGAGCGGGGGCAAGGCCAACGCGCGGTCGGCCATCACCTCCACCGCCGTGCCGCCCTGGCCGAACAGGATGACGGGGCCGAACAGCGGGTCGAGGCTGCCGCCAACGATCAGCTCCTGCGCGCGCGGCCGGCGCACCATGGCCTGCACGGTGAAGCCCACCACCCGGGCCTGTGGCTGCAGCCGCGCCACGCGCGACAGCATGGCGCGAGCGGCCTCGGCCACCGCCGCCTCGGTCTCGAGGTTGAGCGCCACGCCGCCGACATCGCTCTTGTGCGTGATCTGCGGCGAGAGGATCTTCAGCACCGCGGGCAAGCCCAGATCGCGCGCCGCCGCCACGGCCGCATCGGCATCAGGCGGCACCACGCGCGTGCCCACCACCGGCACGCCGCAGGCCGCGAGCAGGGCCTTGGCCTCGGGCTCGCTGAGCCATTCGCGGCCGTCGGAAAGCGCGTGGTCCACCAGCGCAGCCACCGCGGCCGCGTCGATGACGGCGTGCTCGCCCAGCGGCGGGCACTGCGCCAGCGCGTCCTGGTTGTCGCGGTAGGTGAGCAGCTGCGCGAAGGCGGCCACGGCGGCCTCGGGCGTGGCGTAACACGGGATGCCGGCAGCGCCGAAGGCCTGGCGCGCGCCGCGCACGGCCGCATCGCCCAGCCAGCCGGCCAGCACGCGACCGGGGTGTTGGCGCAGCAGCGGCAGCAAGGCCTCGGCGATGTCGGGCGCGGGCACGATGGCGGTGGGCGCGTGCATGAAGAGCACGGTGCCGGCCGCGGGCTCGGCCAGCAGCGTGCGCAGCGTGTCCACGTAGCGGGTGGCCGGCGCGTCGCCGATAATGTCCACCGGGTTGGCGCCACTCCAGTTCGGCGGCAGCACGGCATCGAGCGCGCTCCGCAGCGCCGGCGTCATCGGCGCCAGTTCCACGCGCGCCGCCGCGGCCGCATCGGCGGCCATCACGCCGGCGCCTCCGCCGTTGGTGACGATCATCAGCCGGCGCGCCGCGCTGCCGGCCGGCAGCCCGCTGCGCCCGTCGGCATGGTGGTGCGCCAGGGTCTCGGCGGCGTCGAACAGCTGCTGCAGCGTGTCGACGCGCAGCATGCCGGCACGTCGGATGGCGGCGTCGAACACCAGGTCGCTGGCCGCCAGCGCACCAGTGTGCGAGGACGCCGCAGCTGCGCCTTGCGGGCTGCGCCCGGCCTTCACCACCAGCACCGGCTTGTTGCGCGCCGCGGCACGCGCCGCGCTCATGAACTTGCGCGCGCCCTCGATACTTTCGATGTACAGCAGGATGGCCTGGGTGCGCGCGTCGCTGGCCAGCCAGTCCAGCAGGTCGGCGAAGTCGATGTCGGCGTGCTCGCCGAGCGAGACGCAGTGCGAAAAGCCGATGCCGCGGCCCTGTGCCCAGTCGAGCATGGCGGTGACCAGCGCCCCTGACTGCGACACGAAGGCCAGGCCGCCCGCTGGCACGCCGGTGTGCGCAAAGCTGGCGTCGAGCCGTGCGTGCGGCGAGATCAACCCCAGGCAGTTGGGCCCCAGGATGCGCAGCAGGTGCCGCCGTGCGGCGTCGAGCATGGCCTGGCGCTGCTCTCGCGTCTGCCCGGCCGTCAACACCACGGCGGCCCGCGTGCCGCGTTCGCCCAGCGCTGCGATGACCTCGGCCACCGCGGCCGGCGGCGTGCACACGACGGCCAGTTCGGGCGCCGCCGGCAGCGCCGCCACGCTGGCAAAGACCGGCTCGCCGCCAACGGTGCCGCGCTTCGGGTTCACGGGCCAGCATGGGCCTTCGAAGCCGCCGCGGCGCAGGTTGCGCCAGACGGTGGCGCCGACGCTGCCGGGGCTGTCGCTGGCGCCGATGACGGCCACCGAATGCGGGTCGAACAGGGCGTCGAGGTGGCGGATGCTCATGCGCGGATGATGCGCGAGCCCCGGTGACGGCGTTCTGACGGATCGCAAGAGCGCACCAGCTCCGCTTGCCCGCCCAGCGCTTGCGTCGGCGAACGCACGGACAGGCCGTGCCGGGCGCCCCAGAGTCGGTGCTTCTTGACCGGCGCCTGTCGCGCCGGCGTCCTCATCGAATCGGGAGTATGTCCATGAACCTCATCATCTGGCTCGTCGTCGGCGGCCTCATCGGCTGGCTCGCCAGCCTCCTCATGAAGACCGACGGCCAGCAGGGCATCCTGCTCAACGTCGTCGTCGGCATCGTCGGCGCCTTGCTGGCCGGCTGGTTCCTCTCGCCGATGGTGGGCGTGAGCACCATCAACCAGGGCAACTTCAGCCTGCCCGCCCTGGGCGTGTCCTTCATCGGCGCGGCCGTGCTGCTGGCCATCGTCAGCCTGTTCCGCCGCGGCGCCACGCGCTGAGGCACAGCGGCGCGTGGCGTTCACCCATGGACCCCACTCGCCTCCGTTCGCCCTGAGCAGAGGACCGAGCTTGACGAGGGCCCCGTGTCGAAGGGTCGGTGGTGCACACACGGGGCTTCGACAAGCTCAGCCCGAACGGTGGGGGGGAATCGCGTGGCGTTCGCCCATGGACTCCACTCGACTCTCCGTTCGCCCTGAGCAGGGGACCGAGCTTGGCGAGGGCCCCGTGTCGAAGGGTCGGTGGTGCGCAGACGGGGCTTCGACAAGCCTGTCCTGAGCCTTTTGAAGGGCTCAGCCCAAACGGTGGGGGTGGGAAGCGTGACCGAACGCCCGCGCCCTGCCCTATCGCCGAGCGTTCCGCGCCAGCCCATCGGCCAGCCGTGTGATCAACGCCAGTGGCAGGTCATGCCCCATGCCGGGGATGAAATCAGACTCGGCACCCGCGATCAGTTGCACCAGTTCGCGCCCGGCCGCCACCGGCACCAGCGCGTCAGCCTCGCCGTGGATCACCAGCGTCGGTGCGGTGATGAGCCGCAGCAAGGCGCTGCGGTCGCCATCGGCCACCACCGCGGCCAGTTGCCGCGCCGTGCCCGCCGGCCGCCAGGCGCGGGCCACGCTGGCGCGCAGGCGCTCGCGCAGCCGCGCCGGGTCGGGTGGATAGGCGGGTGAGCCGATCTTGCGCAGCAGCCGCTCGAGGTGGGCCACCACCGCATCGGCATCGCTGCCGTCGGGCCGTTGCATCAGCAGGCCCCGAATCTCCCAGCCCGGCTGCGGCAGGTGGCGCGCGCCGCTGGTCGACATGATGAGCCCCAGGCTGGCCACGCGGCCCGGGTGCCGCGCCGCCACGTGCTGCGCGATCATGCCGCCCATCGAGGCGCCCACCAGGTGCACACGCGGCAGCCTGAGCGCGTCCATCAGGCCCACCGTATCGGCGGCCATGTCGGCCAGCGTGTAGGGCGCATGCACCTGCAGATGCAGCAGGTGGCGCAGGCCGGCCACGGCGAGATTGGGCTTGCCGAGTTCATCGAAGCCCTGGCTCAGGCCGGCGTCGCGGTTGTCGAAGCGGATGACACGAAAGCCGTGCCGCAGCAGCCGCTCCACCAGCTCATCGGGCCAGGCGATGAGCTGCATGCCCAGGCCCATCACCAGCAGCACCGGCTCAGCAGCAGGCGGACCCTGGTCGTCGACCTCGAGTGCGATGCCCTGCGCGGTGGCGATGCGCATCAGCCCGCCGCAGCCAGCGGCGGCAGGTGCGTGATCTTGTAGAGCCAGCGCCGCGTGCCCTTCACGTCGAACGGCTGCCAGGCACCTTGCGGCTGGGCCAGGCGGTCGGCCACCACGGCCAGGGCCAGCGGGTTCATGCCCATGCCGATGTGGCTGGCGTGGACCTCGATGTTCTCGGTGTGCGGCGCGGTTTCGTTGAGGCTGCACTGCCAGGCCACGATGCCGTCGCTGCGGCTGTAGACGCTGGTGGTGGGGCACGCGGGCGGCTTGCGGATCTGCGCCAGGAGTTCTTCGTCAGAATGCACGGCCTGGCCGCTGACGAGCTCGTAGAAGCGCCAGGCGTTGGTGGCGCGCGGGTGGCCGCCGAAGGGTGAGCCGAGCGTGACGACGCAGCGCGCGATGTCGGGCTGCTCCTTGGCGATCTCGCGGGCGTAGATGCCGCCCAGGCTCCAGCCCACCAGGCTCACGGCCTCGCCATGGCGCTCGGCCAGGTGGCGCACGCGGGCGCGGGCCGCGTCGAGCACGCCGTGGCGCGGGCCGAAGTTGAAGCCTTGCTGCCAGGCGTAAGGCGTGTAGCCACGCTGGCGCAGGAACTGCCGCATCGGCAGCGTGCTGGCGTCGGACGCGCCCAGGCCGGGGAACACGATGACCGGGTGGCCGTCACCCCGCGGCAACTGGTTCAGCCAGGGCGTGGCCGCGAGCAGCGCGGCGTACTCCCAGGGCGCGCGGGCCTCGAGCATCAACTGCCAGGCGCCGGGCGCAGCCACCAGCTCTTCGTTGTCGAGCGGCGCGAAGGGATCGGGAACGGGCTTGTTGCGTCGTGCAGCCATGCCCGATTGTCAACGCCGCTTGACGGGCGCTGGCACAGCGCCGGCCCGGGGTTTGCGAGCA
>JBIJAP010000126.1:0-8530 GCA_044345715.1 Rubrivivax sp. | reverse complement strand
CGCCCAGCTGCCGCATCACCAGCACGTTGGTGGCGTCGGCCTGCACAGCATGCGTGAGGCGGTCGGCCCAGGCCTGCACGAGATCGGCGTCGCGGTCGATGCCCATGACATCGTGGCCCAGCGAGACCAGCGACTGCGCCACCGCGCCGCCGAAGCGGCCCAGGCCGATGACCACGACACTGTCGCCCTCACCAAAGGCGAACTGCTCGGTGAACAACTTACCCAACAATCGGATGCTCCTCAGGGTAACGCCAGGCCATGCGCCGCTCGCCCAGGGCCAGCGAGGTGGCCAGCGTGATGACGCCGACGCGGCCGACGAACATCAGCAGCACCAGCATCAGCTGGCCGCTGGGCGGCAGATCGGCCGTGATGCCGGTGGACAAGCCCACCGTGCCAAACGCCGAGATGACTTCGAAGATGACGCGGTCGATGGGGTGGTCGCTCACGCCCAGCAGCACCAGCGTGCCCAGCACCACCATGCCACTGCCCAGCACCAGCAGCGTGACGGCCTGGCGCTGCGCCGGCGCGCCGACGCGGCGGCCGAAGGCCTCGCTGTCGGGGCGGCCACGCACCTCGGCCACCACCAGCAGCACGAGGATGGCCACGGTGGCGACCTTCACGCCACCGGCCGTGCCGCCACTGCCACCGCCGATGAACATCAGCAGGTAGTGCAGCGCCAGGCTCTCGGCGCTGAGCGCGCCGATGTCGATGCTGTTGAAGCCCGCGGTGCGCGCCGAAACCGAGGCGAACGTCGCCGACAGCAGCTTGTCGGCCAGCGCCATGGGCCCCAGCGTCTTGGGGTTGGCCCACTCGAACACCAGCACGCCCAGCGCGCCCAGCACGAGCAGGATGCCGCTGCCGGCCAGCGTGAGCTTGGTGTGCAGCGACCAGTGGCGCGGGTCGCGCCGGCGCGAGCGCGTGTCCTGCAGCACCGGGAAGCCGATGCCGCCGACGACGATGCCCAGCATCACCGGCCCCAGCACCCAGGCGTCGCCGGCGTAGCGCACCAGGCTGTCGGCGTGCAGGCCGAAGCCGGAGTTGTTGAAGGCCGAGATGGCGTGGAACACGCCGCTCCACAGCGCCGCGCCCAGGGCCATGTCGTAGGCGGTGTGCAGCCGCGCCGTCAGCGCCAGCGCCAGGGCGCTTTCGCAAACGAGCGTCACCACCAGCACCACGCGCGCCACGCTGGCCACGTCGCCCAGGGCCAGGCTGTGCGTTTCGGCCTGCGTCACCAGGCGCGAGCGCAGGCGCAGCGAGCGGTTGACGAGCAGGCCCAGCAGAGCGGCAGCCGTCATCAGGCCAAAGCCGCCGAGCTGCACCAGCAGCAGGATGACCGCTTGGCCAAAGCTCGACCAGTGCGTGCCCGTGTCCACCACCGCCAGGCCGGTGACGCAGACCGCTGACGTGGCGGTGAACAGCGCCGTCAGCCAGGATGTGGCCTCGCCTTGCGCGTTCGACAGCGGCAGCCGCAGCAGTAGCGTGCCGATGCCGATGAGCAGCAGGAACAGCAGCGCCACGACCCGGCTGGGGTGGTTGATGAAGCGGCGAAGCGACGGCATGGCCCAGGCGATTCTGGGCAGCGCCACCCGCGACAGCCAAGGGCCGGAACGCCATCTTGATGCGTTCTTGATGCCGGTGCCGGCCTTCTTGTCGCCGGCTTGATGGGCACGTGGCCGCGCCGCATCAAGCCCGGGCGCCACGCTGAAATAGAGTGCGGGCGTGACGCCGTTTTCCCCCCTTCCCTCTCCCCTGCCCTCGCCGCTGCCCCGCCCTGCCTGGCGCGGCCATGCCGGTGCCGTGGCGCTGTGCCTGGCCGCGGCCGCGCTGGCCCTGCCGCTGGACGCGGTACTGGACAGCGCCAGCCTGGTGCTGCTGTTCATGTTGGCCGTGGTGCTGAGCGCGGCGCGCTACGGCCGCGGCCCGGCGCTGGTGGCCGCGGTGCTGTCGGTGCTGCTGTTCAACTTCGGCTTCGTGCCGCCGCGGTTTTCGCTCAGCGTGGCCGACGAGCGCTTTCTGTTCACGCTCGCGGTGATGGGGGTGGTGGGCCTGGTGGTGGGCCAGCTGACCGCGGGGCTCAAGGCGCAGGCCCAGGCGGCGCAGCAGCGCGAGCGCCAGATGCTCAGCCTGTACGGCATCTCGCGCGACCTCGGCCGCGCGCTCACCGCCGAGCAGGTGGCCGAGCTGATGGGCGGCTTCGTGCAGCAGCAGCTGGGCGCACGGC
This sequence comes from Rubrivivax sp., assembly GCA_044345715.1. GTDB lineage: Bacteria > Pseudomonadota > Gammaproteobacteria > Burkholderiales > Burkholderiaceae_C > Rubrivivax. Next base: position 6,309 of record JBIJAP010000126.1, on the reverse strand, counting down.
CGAGCTTCTGGCTGCACGGGCGTGACGGCACGCCGCAAGCGCTGCAGGGCCCGCCCGGCGGCGCGGCCGACGCCGCGCCGCCCGACCCGCTGACCACGCCCCACACCCGCGTGCTGCCACTGCCCGGCACGATGGCCGTGCGTGGGGTGATGGCGCTGCAGCGCCCGGCCGGGCCGCCCTCCGCCGACTTCAGCGACGACGACTTGCGCCTGCTCGACACCTGCGCCACGCTGGTGGGCAGCACGCTGGAGCGGCTGCACTACATCGAGGTGGCGCGCGACAGCGCCGTCGAGATCGAGGGCGAGCGGCTGCGCAGCTCGCTGCTGGCCGCCATCTCGCACGATCTGCGCACGCCGCTGGCGTCATTGGTGGGGTTGTCCGAATCGCTGCACCTGACGCGGCCGCCGCCCACGCCGCAGCAGGCCGACATCGCCAGCGCCATGGCCGCCACCGCGCGGCGCATGGCGGCGCTGGTGCACAACCTGCTCGACTTGGCACGGCTGCAGGCCGGCGCCGTGCGGCTCGATCTGCAATGGCAGCCGCTCGAAGAGGTGCTGGGCGCCGCCATCGCCGCCGCCGAGCCGGCGCTGGCCGCCGAACGGGTATGCGTGCAGCTGCCGGCCGATCTGCCGCTGGTGCGGCTGGACGCGGTGCTGATGGAGCGCGTGTTCGTGAACCTGCTCGAGAACGTGGCCAAGCACACGCCAGCTGGCAGCACAGTGCAGATCACGGCCGGCGTGCGGGGCGGGTGGCTGCAGGTTCAGGTGGCCGACAACGGGCCGGGCTTGCCGCCGGGCCGCCACGAGCAGCTGTTCCAGACCTTCGAGCGCGGCGAGCGCGAGAGCGCCACGCCCGGTGTGGGCCTGGGGCTGGCCTTGTGCCGCGCCATCGCCCTGGCGCACCAGGGGCGCATCCACGCCACCGACTCCCCCGGCGGCGGCGCGCTCTTCGTCATCGAGCTGCCGCTCGGGCAGGCGCCCGCGCTGCCCGCGGCCGAGCCGCAACCCCCGCATCCAGCGGCGCTGCACTGATGGCCGCCCACGACCCCCCGTCGCCAGCCGGCGCGCGCGTGCTGGTGATCGAGGACGACCACGACATCCGCCGCTTCGTGCGCCTGGCGCTCGAGTCCGACGGCCATGAGGTCAGCGAGGCGGCCGAGCTGCAGCGTGGCCTCATCGACGCCGGCACGCGCCGGCCCGACCTCGTGGTGCTCGACCTCGGCCTGCCCGATGGCGATGGCGTGGAGTTCATCCGCGCGTTCCGTAGCTGGTCGACCGCGCCGGTGCTGGTGCTGTCGGCCCGTGCCGGCGAAACCGACAAGGTGCGCGCGCTCGACGCCGGCGCCGACGACTACCTCGTCAAGCCCTTTGGCGCCGCCGAGCTGCTGGCGCGGGCACGCGCCCACCTGCGCCGCCGCGAACGCCGCACCGGGCCCGACGAGGCCGTGCTGCAGTTCGGCGACGTGACGCTGGACCGCGCCCACCGCCGCGTGCAGCGCCACGGCGAGCCGCTGCACCTGACGCCCACCGAGTACCGCCTGCTGATGCTGCTGACGGCCCACCCCGACCGCGTGATGACGCACCGCCACCTGCTGCACGAGCTGTGGGGCCCGCACCATGCCGCCGACGCGCACTACCTGCGTGTGCACATGGCCAACCTGCGGCGCAAGATCGAGGCCGATCCCTCGCGCCCGCGCTGGCTGCGCACCGAGTCGGGCGTGGGCTACCGTTTCGTCACGGGCTGAAGACGCGACAGACCGCGCGCGCTGTTCAGGACTTCCGCGCCGCGGCGGCCATCTCCTGCAGCGTGGCCGGCTGCTAGGGCGTGGCCAGGAAGGCCTCGCGCGACTCGGTGAACTTGTCTTCCGACAGCAGCTGCAGGCCGCGTGCGAAGCGGGCGTAGGCCTCGCAGCTGCGCGTGTGCGCCACGTCCACCGCGGCGGGGCGGTTGGGCAGTTCGAGCAGATCGAGGATGCCGTGCACGATGCGCCTTTGCAGCAAGAAGAACTCCGACTGCAGGCCTTCGATCTCGGCCTGACCGAGCAGGCGCAGCACCGCCACATGCAGCCGATCGGTGCGCCGCAGGCCCGTCACTGCCTCGGCCGCTGTGGCGCGCTGCACGAAGCGCCGCGCGGCCTAGGTGGCAGGCAGCGCCGGCGCGGGCGCCTCCATCAGGCCCAGGCGCTGCAGCAGCGGGGCCAGGCCCAGGTTGGTGGCCATCTGCGCGCAGCCACCCAGGCCGGCGCCGGCGGCCGGCATCAGCAGCAGGTGGCGGCGGGAAGGCATCGCGGCTGTTATGCGGGCATCCGTGCAGCGAGGGCCGTGCATTGTCGCCACCACGTCGCCCGCCCGGCCCACACGGCGGGCAGGCTCAGCCGCCAGGCAGATCGAGCACCGCCCGCAGCCCGCCCGCCGGCGCGGCGTCCAACCGCAATTGCCCGCCGTACAGCGCCGCCAGCTCCTGCACGATGGCCAGGCCCAGGCCGCTGCCGGGCACCGACTCGTCGAGCCGTGCGCCCCGCGCCATCACGGCCTCGCGGCGCTCGGCGGCGATGCCGGGGCCGTCGTCTTCGACCACCAGCTGCAGCCGTCTCGCCCCCGGCGCGCCGCAGGCCCGGGCCTCGATGCTGACGCCGCGGCGGGCCCACTTGCAGGCGTTGTCGATCAGGTTGCCGGCCATCTCCTGCAGGTCCTGCTGCTCGCCCGCGAAGTGCAGCGCCGGCGCGATGCCCTCGGTGCGGATGTCGAGCCCACGCCCGGCGTGCACACGGTCCATCACGCGCACCAGGCCTGCCAGCGCCGGCCCCACCGCCGTGCGGCTGCCGGGCAGGCCCAGCGTGGCGGCGGCACGGGCGCGGGCCAGGTGCGCGTCGACCTGACGGCGCGCCAAGGCCACCTGCTCGCCCACCAGCGACGGCAGCGTGGCTGCTTCGGCTGCCGAGGTGTGCGCGGCCTCGGCCGCCTGCGCCAGCACCGACAGCGGCGTCTTGATGGCATGGGCCAGGTTGCCGGCCTGCGTGCGCGCACGCGCCACGCCCTCGGTGTGGCGGTCGAGCACGCGGTTGAAGTCGTCGACCAGCGCCTGCACCTCGGCCGGCACCGGGCCTTGCAGCCGCGGCGTGCGGCCTTCCTGCACCGCCACCAACGCGCGCTGCAGTGCGCGCAGCGGCGCCAGGCCCACCGCGCCGAGTGCCAGTGCCGCCGCCGCCAGCAGCAGCGCCAGCACGCCGAGCGAGGCGGCGAGCACGCCGTTGAAGGTGGCCACCGCGTCGCGCGTGCCGGCCAGGTCGGCCGCGACCATCAGGCGCCACGCACCGGCCGGGCTGTCGCTGGCCGAGACCGTGCGCTCCACCAGCAGCAGCGTGGCACCGGCTGGGCCGGGCAGCTCGTGCTCGTGCACCTCGCCATCGGCCAGCACGTCGCCGGGCGGCGTGAGCACGGCATCCCACAAGGAGCGCGAGCGCAGCACGCCGTGCTGCACGGCGCCGTCGACGCGGTCGATCTGCCAGTACAGGCCCGAGTAGGGGCGCAGCCAGCGTGGGTCGCTCAGCGACTGCGGCTCGATGCGCGGGCGGCCGTCGGGACCAAAGGCCAAGCGCGTGGTGACCTGGTCGAGCTGCACCGTCAGCGCCTGGGCGAACTGGCGCATCACGTGCTCGCGGAACAGGCCGGACAGCAGCACGCCCGACAGCAGCAGCGCCAGCAGCAGCGCCAGCAGCGTGGCCACCAGCAGGCGCAGGCGCAGCGAGCCGCGCCACGGCGCAAGGACGCGACTCATGACGACAGCGCCGGCACGCGACTCATGACGACAGCGCCGGCACGCGCTTCAAGCCGGCAGCGCGAGCCGGTAGCCCAGGCCGCGCAGGGTGTCGATGGTGCCGGGCGGCAGCTTGCGCCGCAGGCGGCCGACGAAGACCTCGATGGTGTTGCTGTCGCGGTCGAAGTCCTGCGCGTACAGGTGCTCGGTGAGCTCGGTGCGCGAGACCACGCTGCCCGGGCGGTGCATCAGGTAGGCGAGCAGGCGGAACTCGTGGCCCGTCAGCACCACGGGCTGGCCGTTGCAGGTGACGCGGCTGCTGCGGGTGTCGAGCGCGAGCGGGCCGTGCTGCAGCAGCGGCGAGGCCAGGCCCTGGGCGCGGCGGATCAGCGCGCGCACGCGGGCCAGCAGCTCCTCGGTGTGGAAGGGCTTGGTCAGGTAGTCGTCGGCCCCGGCGTCGATGCCGGCCACCTTTTCGGCCCAGCCGTCGCGCGCGGTGAGCACGAGTACCGGCATCAAGCGCCCGTCTTCGCGCCAGCGCTTGAGCACGCTCAGGCCGTCGAGCAAGGGCAGGCCCAGATCCAGCACGACGGCGTCGAAGGACTCGGTGGCACCCCGGTGCAGGGCGTCGGGGCCGTTGTCGGCGGTGTCGACGGCGTAGCCGGCCTGCTCAAGTGCAGACCGCAGCGCAGCGCGCAGCGTGGCGTCGTCCTCGACGAGCAGCAGCTTCACAGCGCCGGCCTCACGCTCGGTGCCGGGCGGCTGCGCGCCTTCAGCACCTGGCCGGTGGCGGCATCGAGCTCCAGCTTCAGCAACTGCCCGCCACCTTGCAACAGCTTGAGCTCGTAGATCCAGCGGCCGTCGTCGCGCTCCAGCTCCACCTCCAGCACCTGGCCCGGGTGGCTGCGCTGCAGCTGCTGCAGCAGCGTGGCCAGCGGCAGAACCTGGCCGGCCTGCACGGCGGCACGGGCGCGCTCGTGGTCGCGTTCGCGGTCCCGCTCGCGCTCGCGGTCACCGCCGGCTTGGGCGCCGGGCACGAGCAGCAGCAAGGCCAGCAGACCACCACCCCGCCAGGCGAGGCCCGAGAAGCAGCGAAGCGAGGGCAGGCGCATGCCGGGATTGTCGGCACCCGAATCTGAACGCGCCATGAACACCGTCTTCACGGCCCGTTCAGGCCTGGGTTTCAAGAATGACCTTCATTCGAGTTGCAGCCCACCCTATGCGAACCACACCCGACCCCTCCCACACCGACCGACCCCTGCTGCGCGTACTCGAGCTGGCGCTGGCTTCATGGCTGCTGGCTGCCGCGCCGGTGCAGGCCGCCGACACCACGGCCGCGCAGCAGCTCGACCGCTTCAGCACCGCCGCCGGTGCGCCCGGCCAGGCCGAGCGCGGGCGCGTGTTCTTCACCACCGCGCACGGCGGCGAGTGGTCCTGCGCGTCATGCCATGGCGCGCGGCCGGTGGCAGCGGGCCGCCACGCCGGCACCGGCAAGGCCCTCGACGCACTGGCACCGGGCTTCAACCCGCAGGCCTTCACCGACACCGCCAAGGTCGACAAGTGGTTCCGCCGCAACTGCAAGGACGTGCTGCAACGCGAGTGCAGCCCCGCCGAGAAGGCCGATGTGCTGGCCTACCTGCTGAGCCTGAAGCCGTGATGCCCTGACGCCGCTGAAGCCGCTGACCCCCAAGGACACACCATGAAGCCCACCCCCCTGCTGCCCGCCTTGCTGACGCTGCTGGCCCTGACACCCACCGCGCGCGCCGACGGCCCGCTGATGCCGCTGCGCGTGCCACCGGCCTACACGCAAGAGTGTGGCGCCTGCCACACCGCCTACCCGCCAGCCCTGCTGCCGGCGCGATCGTGGAAGCGGGTGATGGGCGGGCTCGAGCAGCACTACGGCAGCGACGCTACGCTCGACCCGAAGACGCTGCAGCAGCTCGATGGCTGGCTGCAGCAACACGCCGGCACCTCCCGGCGCGCGGCCGAAGAACCCCCGCAGGACCGCATCACTCGATCGGCCTGGTTCGAGCGCGAGCACCGCAAGATCGACGCGGCGGTGTGGAAGCTGCCCAGCGTGAAGAGCGCCGCGCAGTGCGCGGCCTGCCACGGCGACGCCGACCAGGGCCGCTTCGACGAGCGCGCCCTGCGCCTGCCGGCCGGCCTGAGCGCCAGCCAGCGCCGGGCCTGGAACGACTGAAGCACCGGAGAGCCTGATGACCACCACCACCGCCCCCCACACCACTGCCGCACCCGTTGCCGCACCCGGCCGCCGCATCGTCGACGCGCCCACGCGCATGTTCCACGCCCTGGTCGCACTCAGTTTCCTGGGCGCCTACCTCACCGCCGGGGGCGAACGCTGGCGCGCGCTGCACGTGACCCTGGGCTACACCTTCGCCGGCCTGCTGCTGGCGCGCGTGCTGTACGGCCTGCTCGGCCCGCGCCAGGCCGGGCTCGGCCTGCTGTGGCGCAAGCTGCTGGGCGCGCCGGCCTGGTTGCGCGCGCTGGCGCAGGCCGCCCGCGCCCGGCCGCTGGCGGGCGCGCTGCAGGCCC
>JBIJAP010000512.1:0-2615 GCA_044345715.1 Rubrivivax sp. | reverse complement strand
GAGGCGGTCGAGCGCGCCGATGGGCTTGCCGTCCATCAGCGCTGGCCCCACGCGGCGCGCCACGTCCATGCCGCGCTCGAACAGCCAGCGCTTCACGCGGCCGGCGTCTTCCATGCGGATCATCACGCTGGTGAGCAGCCCTTCGAACACCCGCGGCGGCGCGAAGTAGTACGTGGGGCCGATCTCCTTGAGGTCGATCATCACCGTGGCCGCGCTCTCCGGGCAGTTCACCACGTAGCCGCAGGCCAGCCACTGCGCGTAGCTGAAGATGTTCTGGCCGATCCAGGCCAGCGGCATGTAGGCCAGCACCTCCTCGCGCTCGGTGAGCTTGTCGAAGCTCTTGCCGGCCTGCGCGCGGTCCAGCAGCGTGGCGTAGGTGTGCACCACGCCCTTCGGGTTGCCGGTGGTGCCGCTGGTGAAGAACATTGCCGCCACGTCGCCGGGCTGGCACTGCGCCACCTCGTCGTCGAACAGGCGCGCGTTGCTGCCGTCGTGGGCCTGCCCGGCGGCCACCAGCGCGTCCAGGCTGTCGAGGCTGTCTTCGGCGTAGTTGCGCAGGCCGCGTGCGTCGTCGTACCAGACGTGCGCCAGCAGCGGGCACTGCTCGCGCAGCTCGAGCATCTTGTCGACCTGCTCCTGGTCTTCGACGACGGCGAAGCGCACCTCGGCGTTATTGATCGGGAACACGTACTCGGTGGCCGCGGCATCCTGGTACAGGGGCACCGGGATGCCGCCCAGACTCTGCGCCGCCAGCATCGTGGCGTACAGGCGCGGCCTGTTGTCGCCGACGACAACGATGTGGTCGCCGCGCTTCAGCCCCGCATGGGCCAGGCCGCAGGCCAGGCGCCGCACCAGCACCGCGAGCTCGGCCCACGTCGTGGTCTGCCAGATGCCGTAGACCTTCTCGCGCAGGGCCGGCGCCGAGGGGCGCGCCTTCGCGTGGTCGAGCATCAGACGGGGGAACGTCGTCGGCACTGTCTTGTCTCCTGGGTTCTCGTTGGACCCTGAGCGCCCATTCTGGGCATCACTTTGACGCCGTGTTGTCGTTCCGACGACAATTGCCGGGTTCGCACTGACAGGTATTTCCCCCGTGACCCGACCATGGCGACGAATGCCCTCCCGTCAGCAAACCATGCCAGCGCGGTGCGCAGCTCGCAGTCGCGGGCGGCCGCGCGCGACGACCTGGCCAGCGTGCCCTGGCTCGGGCTGATCGAGGCCGAGCACCAGGCCCGCGTGGTGGCCGATCTGCGCGTCATCGACGTGCAGCCCGGCGAGGTGCTGTGCCGAGTCGGCCGCGCCGCTGTGTGGTGGCTGGGCGTGATCGACGGTCTCTTGAAGATGAGCAACGACAGCAGCGACGGCCTGCCCATCACCTTCACCGGCATCACCAGCGGTGGCTGGTTCGGCGAGGGCACGGTGCTGAAGAACGAGGTCTACCGCTACAACATCCAGGCCTTGCGGCCCAGCGTGGTGGCGGGCATCCCGACCGACACTTTCCAATGGTTGCTCGGCCGCAGCATCGCCTTCAACCGCTTCGTCATGAACCAGCTCAACGAGCGGCTGGGCCAGTTCATCGCCGCGCGCGAGATCGACCGCCTCACGCACCCCGACGAGCGCGTGGCGCGCAACCTGGCGGCACTGTTCCATCCGGTGCTGTACCCGGGCGTGGGCCAGCGGCTGCGCATCACGCAGCAGGAGCTGGGCTACCTCGTGGGCCTGAGCCGCCAGCGCGTGAACGAGGCGCTCACGGCGCTGGACGCAGCCGGCGTGATCCGCGTCGAGTACGGCGGCGTGCGCGTGCTCGATCTGGAGCGGCTGCGGCGCTATGCGGCCTGATGCCAAGAAAGGCTCCGGCCGCAATGGCCCGAGCCCCTTGTGGAGCAGCCGGTGTTCGGCCGCGCCGTGCGCGCGCCATCAGCCCCGCCACACCCAGCGCCATCATCAGCCAGGTGGCCGGCTCGGGCACCGGCGCTGGCACCATGCCCAGCGTCATCAGCACCGGGTCGTGGTCGGACACCTGCGACACGAACTCCGAGTTCGCGTGCACGATCTCGTACACCGCACCGGCGTTGCGCAGGTTGGCCGACACCCAGGTGTGGTCCAGCGCCTGCAGGTTGCCCTCGAACGCATACGTGTAGCGCTCGTTCTCGGGCAGCGTATCGGTCAGGTTGAACAGGCCCGCAGCCGCCAGCGGCGCCAGCGAATCGGCGAACTGGAAGTCGTTCAGGTCGCCCGTCACCACAATGTTGGTGTTCGGGTTGATCGCCAGCAGGCCCTGCACGAACGAGGCCACCGCCTGCGCCTGCGCCAGGCGTTGCGTCTCGCTGCTGCGCACCGGCGGCTGAGCCGGCCCGTACAGCGGTTGGTCGCCGCCCTTGCTGTTGAAGTGGTTGGCGATGACGATGATCTGCTGCCCGTCGACCGTGAACTCCGTGACCAGCGGCTTGCGGCTGTTGGCGAAGGCGGGGTTCGTGGGGTCGATGCGGCCGGCACCCAGGTTCAGCACGATCTGGCCCGACGGGCTGGCGATGGCGCTGACGGCATCGAGCGCACCGCCGACCACGCCGGCGAAGCTGACGCGCGAGGTGTCGTACATGAACGCCTGGCGGATGTTG
>JBIJAP010000511.1:0-2620 GCA_044345715.1 Rubrivivax sp. | reverse complement strand
CACCTGCTCGGGCGTGCCACCGAGCACAGCGCACAGCGCGCCGGCGGCCATGCTGCAGGCCACGCCCACCTCGCCCTGGCAGCCGACCTCGGCGCCGCTGATGCTGGCGTTCTCCTTGTAGAGGATGCCGATGGCGGCGGCGGTGAGCAGGAAGTCGCGCACGCCCGTGGCCGATGAGCCGCTGACGAAGCGCGCGTAGTAGTGCAGCACCGCCGGCACGATGCCGGCGGCGCCGTTGGTGGGCGCGGTGACGACGCGGCCGCCGGCGGCGTTTTCTTCGTTCACGGCCAACGCGTACAGGTTCACCCAGTCGAGAACCTGCAGCGGGTCGGTGAGCGCTTGTTCGGGGTGCGCGGTGAGGTCGTGGTGCAGCTTGGCCGCGCGCCGCCGCACCTGGAAGCCCCCGGGCAACACGCCTTCGGTGGCGATGCCGCGCTTCACGCAGGCCTGCATCACGGCCCAGATGCGGTCGAGGCCGGCGTCGATATCGGCATCGCTGCGCCAGTGCCGTTCATTCCGGCGCATCCCGGCGGCGATGCCGCTGCCGAGTTCCGCGCAGCGCTGCAGCAGTTCGGCACCGCTGCGGAACGGGTGCGGCAGCACGGTGGCATCGGGCGCGATCACCTTTTGCCGCGAGCCGTCGGCCGCGATCTCGTCGCTGACGACGAAACCACCGCCGACCGAGTAGTACACCTTGTCGGCGAGCACCGCGCCCGCAGCATCGAAGGCCTCGAAGCGCATGCCGTTGGCGTGGAAGGGCAGTGTCTCGCGGCGGTGGAAGCGCAGGTCGTCCTTCTCGGCAAAGGGCACCGCGTGCGTGCCGCCCAGCCGCAACTGCGCCTGCGTGCGGATGGCCTGCAGCAGCGCCGGCACGGCATTGACGTCCACCGTGTCGGGCTCGTAGCCCTCCAGGCCCAGCAGCACGGCCTTGTCGCTGCCGTGGCCGCGGCCGGTGAGGCCGAGGCTGCCGTAGAGCTGCGTGCGCACGCGCGCCGTGGCCGCCAGCAGCGCCGCATGCTGCAGGTGGCGCACGAACAGGCGCGCCGCGCGCATCGGCCCCACGGTGTGGCTGCTGCTCGGGCCAATGCCGATCTTGAACAGGTCGAAGACGGAGACAGCCATGGCGCGGTGCGGGCGGGGCTGGTGGTGCGGCTCAGGCGCCGTGGCCCTTGATGTAGGTCTCGAGGAAGCCGATCTGTTCGCCCATGTGGCGCACCTGGTCCTTGACCACGTCGCCCACCGAGACGACGCCGACGAGCTTGCCGGCGTCGAGCACCGGCAGGTGGCGGAAGCCGCGGTTGGCCATTAGGCCCATGCAGGCTTCGAGGGGATCGGCCGGCCGCACGGTCATCGGGTCGCGGGTCATCACCTCGCTCACAACGGTGGCCTTGGCGTCCTTGCCCGGCAACAGCACCTTGATGGCGCAGTCGCCCTGCGTCACGATGCCTACCAGTTTGTTGTCATCGACCACGAGCACGGCACGCACGCGGTTGTCGCGCATCAGCTGCAGCGCCTGGACGACGAAGTCGCTGGAGCGAACGGAGACGAGGCGAGAGGGCTTGGACTGGAGGCATTGCTGGACAGTGGCCATGGCGGTCTCGAAGAGGGCAAGGTAAGGGTGGGTGGGTTGAGCGGCGCTACAAACACGCAGCCCGACAAGGGGGAATGGTATGCGCCCCCGGCGGGACCCCGGCAGCAACCCAGCGGGAGGGCGGCTCGAAGACGGCACACTTGCGGCATGCAAGCCGATGTCATCGTCGTGGGCCTGGGAGCCATGGGCAGTGCCGTAGCTTGGCAGCTGGCGCGTCGCGGCGCCCGCGTTCTGGGCATCGACCGGCATGCGCCGCCGCACGACCGCGGCTCCAGCCACGGTCTGACCCGCGTCACCCGTGAGGCGGTGGGCGAAGGCGAGGCCTACGCACCGTTGGTGCGGCGCTCGCACGCCATCTGGCGCGAGCTCGAAACCGCGCTGGCCGGCGACCCGACGCTGCCGTTCGAAGGCCCGCTGATGACGCGCACCGGCGTGCTGGTGATCGGCCCGGCCGGCTCCGACACCGCCTTCGTGGCCCGCACACGCGCCGTGGCGCAGGCCTTCGGCGTGCCGCACGAGGCACTCACCGCGGCCGAGCTGCGCCGGCGCTGGCCGCAGTTCCGCATCGACGATGGCGAAGCCGGTTGCTTTGAGCCGGGTGGTGGCGTGGTCTACCCCGAGCGCTGCATCGCCGCACAACTGGCGATGGCGCGGCGCGCGGGCGCGCAACTGCTCACCGACGAGCCGGTTCAGGCCGTCGTGCGCGAAGGCAGCGTCTGGCGCGTGCACACGGCGCGCGGCACCTACCACGCGGCCCAGGTGCTGGTGACGGCGGGCGCCTGGCTGCCAGGCCTGGCTGCAGCGCACGGGCTGCCTTGGGCGCGCGAGCTGCGCGTGCTGCGGCAGGTGCTGCACTGGCTGAAGCCCGAACCCGGCCACGAGGCCGATTTCGAAGCGGGCCGCTGCCCCACCTTCATCGTGACGCGCGGCGAGCGCTACGAAGATACCTTCTACGGCATGCCACTCGTCGACGGCTCGGGCGGCGTGAAGGTGGGCACCGAGCAGTTCGAGCACGACACCACGCCCGAG
>JBIJAP010000510.1:0-2621 GCA_044345715.1 Rubrivivax sp. | reverse complement strand
GGGGTCGACGTACACCTCGCGAGGGCTGGCGCCGCCGGTGAGCTCCTGCGTCGGCATGCCGGCGAGGTTGTCGACCTCCTCGTCGCCATCGACCTCGAAGCTGGCGCTGGCGGCGTTGCCGGCCATCACGTGGTGGCCACGTGAGTCGCCGCCGAACCACAGGCGGTAGCTGCGGTTGGTGAAAAGGAGTTCGCCTTGCTGGACCGACAGCACGCTGACGCTGGCATCGAGCCCTTCGAGCACGGTGGTGAAGCGCTCGTGGCTGGCCGAGAGCTGGTCGCGGATGCGCTTGCTCTCGGTGATGTTGGTCATGCTGGTCATCCAGCCGGTCTGCTGGCCCTTGGGGTCGATCAGCGGGCTCACGTACATGCGCGCGTCGAACACCGTGCTGTCCTTGCGCATGACCTTCAGCTCGATGCCGGCGCTGGGGCTGCGGCCCTGCAGCTCCAACTGCAGCAGGCGCATGTGCTCGTCGTGGCGGTCGGGCAGCCAGTATGGGAACGGCGGCAGCCGGCCCACCAGCTCGGCCGGCGCGAAGCCGGTCATCTGGCTGAAGGCGGCGTTGACGTAGGTGATGCGGCCTTCCATGTCCATGGCCCGCATGCCGGTGGGCATGGAGTTCTCCATGGCGCGGCGGAAGTTCGTCTCCTGCACCAGCGCGCCCTGGATCTGGCTGCGCCGGCGCATGTGGCGCCAGGTGCCGAGCAGCATCCACACCGTCAGCACCGACAGCGCCACCACCATCCAGAACAGGGTGTTGTGGACCAGGCCGATGCTGGTGCGCCAGCCCTGGCCGCGCAGCACGAGGCCGTTGAAGGCCGGCGTGAGCGGTGCCTCGCTGAGGATGGGCGCACGCGCCGCAGCCTGCCCCGGCATGGCCGTGACGGTGGCGGCCAGCTGCTCGCGCCTTTCGTTGACGATGGCCACCGCGTGGCGCTGCGAGACATCGGCAGGCACGAAGTGGCGCAGCAGCGCGTCAAGCGAATACTCGGCCACCAGCACGCCGCCGAACAGGCTGCGGTCCATCAGCGGCACGTGCAGCTGGAACACCTGGGCTCCCGAGGCGTCGGCGAACGCGCGCGAGTAGGCCGGCACTCGACTGTCGCGCGCGGCGCGGAAAGTGGTTTCGCTTTCGGCCGCGCTGCCGTCTTGCGGCAGCAAGGGCGCCGGCGACTGACCGTCGGGCCCTAGCGGGTAGGTGAAGGCCAGATGGCTGCCCCGCGGCTCGCGCCGGGCGTCGACCCAGGTCAGGTGCGTCAGCTCGGGCCGTTCGCGCGTGAAGGCCTGCGCCATGGCGCCGAACTCCCCGACGTCCAGGGGGCGCGTCACCAGCTCGCGCGCCATGCGGATGAGGGCTTCCTGGTTCTGGATCAGGCGCAGGCCCATCTGCTGCTGCGTCAGCTCCGTATCGCGCTTGACCGACTCGACCTCGCGGTCGATCTCTTCGTTGCGCAGGTACCAGAAGGCCGAAATGATGGCCGCCAGGAACAGCAGCACTGACAGCAGGGGCCCCAGCGTGGCAAAGCGATCCTGGCGCGCGGGCGATTGGCGGCGCCACCACTGCCCGAACAGGCGCTTGGCCTGGGGCAGCGAGGTTGGCAGCGGCGCAGGGCTGGGTTCGGGCATGAACCGATTATCCCGGCGCCCCGGGTGCGCCATGGTTCGGCTTCGGGGCAGCCGCGATGGAGCCGGCTTCTACATTTCATATGGCGGCATTGATCGGCACTATTTGAAATCTACAGAGCCTGTGACACACTTCGGCCCGCCGCACCCGACAACGAACGGAGACAAGCATGTCCGCAATGCCGCAGTCCACGCCTGGCTTGGCCGCCAACGACCTGGACGCCCAGGAAACCCGCGAGTGGCTGGACGCGCTGTCCGCCGTCATTGGCGCCGAAGGCCCTGAACGCGCCCACTTCCTGCTGGAGCAGCTGCTCGAGCACTCGCGCCAGGCCGGCATCGACATGCCGTTCTCGGCCAACACCGGTTACGTCAACAGCATCGAGCCTGCCGACGAGGAGCACAGCCCCGGCAACCTCGAGCTCGAAGGCCGCCTGCGCGCCTACATGCGCTGGAACGCCATGGCCATGGTCGTGAAGGCCAACCGCCTGCACCCGGCGGACGGCGGCGACCTCGGCGGCCACATCAGCAGCTTCGCCAGCCTGGCGCACATGTTCGCCGCCGGCTTCAACCACTTCTGGCACGCCGACAACACCGACGCCGGCGGCACCCACGGTGGCGATCTGCTCTACATCCAGGGCCACAGCGCGCCCGGAATCTATGCCCGCGCGTTCCTGGAGGGCCGGCTCACCGAAGAGCAGTTGCTGAACTTCCGGCAAGAGGTGGGCGGCAAGGGCATCAGCAGCTATCCGCACCCCAAGCTGATGCCAGAGTTCTGGCAGTTCCCCACCGTGAGCATGGGCCTGGGCCCGCTGATGGCCATCTACCAGGCGCGCTTCCTGAAGTACCTGCACGCCCGCGGCATTGCCGACACCTCCCAGCGCAAGGTGTGGGTGTTCTGCGGCGACGGCGAGATGGACGAGCCCGAGAGCCTGGGCGCCATCGGCCTGGCCGCACGCGAGAAGCTCGACAACCTGGTCTTCGTTATCAACTGCAACCTG
>JBIJAP010000087.1:0-10636 GCA_044345715.1 Rubrivivax sp. | reverse complement strand
GGCCGGCCTGAAGAAGGCGCAGATCGACATCGACCGCAAGGTCCTGTCCGACATGGCCATCCACGACCCGGCGGGCTTCAAGAGCATCGTCGAGAAGGTGAAGGCCCAGCTCGCTTGATGTTCCGGGGCCACCGGCTGCCTTGACGGGCGGCGGGGGGCCCGGCTCTCGCATCCAAGGCCGTCACCTTCGGGGGCGGCCTTTTTTTGTCCGTTTTTCTTGCCTGTTTTCCACCCGTCCATGAACGACCTCGACTCGCTCGTGCAACACGCGCGCTCTGCGTTCGACGCGGCCCCCACGGCGGCCGAGCTCGAAAACGCCAAGGCGCGCTTCCTCGGCAAGAGCGGCAGCCTCACCGAGTTGCTCAAGGGCCTGGCCGCGCTGCCGCCCGAGGCCAAGAAGGCCCGCGGCGCCGAGATCAACCAGGCCAAGCAGGAGGTCGAGGCGCTGCTCGGCTCGGCGCGCGAGCGCCTCGCCCAGGCCGAGCTCGAGGCGCAGCTGCGGGCCGAGGCGCTGGACGTCACGCTGCCCGGCCGCAGCCGCGGCACCGGCGGCCTGCACCCGGTGAGCCGCACGATCGAGCGCATCGAGGCCATCTTCTCGAGCATGGGCTTCGATGTCGCCGAAGGCCCTGAGATCGAGACCGACTGGATGAGCTTCACGGCCCTGAACAACCCCGAGAACCACCCGGCGCGTTCGATGCAGGACACCTTCTACGTCGACCTGAAAGACGCAGAAGGCCGCTGGCTGAACCTGCGCCCGCACACGAGCCCGATGCAGGTGAGATATGCCAGGGCGCACGCGGCGCGCCACGCCGGCGCGATCGCCGAGGGCGGCTCCGTCCCCGAGGTGCGCGTCATCGCCCCCGGCCGCGTCTACCGCGTCGACAGCGACGCCACGCACTCGCCGATGTTCCACCAGATCGAAGGCCTGTGGCTGGGCGAGAACGTCAGCTTCAAGGACCTGAAGGTCACCTTCGCGACGCTGGTCCGCGAGTTCTTCGAGACCGACGACTTCGACGTGCGCTTCCGGCCGAGCTTTTTTCCGTTCACCGAGCCCAGCGCCGAGATCGACATCCGCTTCGGCAGCGGCCCGCTGGCCGGCAAGTGGCTCGAAGTGGCCGGCTCGGGCCAGGTGCACCCGAACGTGGTGCGCAACTTCGGCCTCGACCCCGAGCAGCAGATCGGCTTTGCCTTCGGCATCGGCGCCGACCGCTTTGCCATGCTGCGCTACGGCATCGACGACCTGCGCCTGATGTTCGACGGCGACCTGCGCTTCCTGTCGCAGTTCCGCTGAAGTCCGCACCGAACCGACCCCGAGAACCAGATGCAATTCCCCGAGTCCTGGCTGCGCGAGTTCTGCGACCCGCCGCTGTCCACCCAAGCCCTGGCCGACCTGCTGACGATGAGCGGCATGGAGGTCGAGGAACTGCGGCCCGTGGCGCCGCCCTTCACCGGCATCGTCGTGGCCGAGATCCTGACGGCCGCGCAGCATCCGCAGGCCGACCGTCTGCGCGTGTGCACGGTGGCCGCGGGCGAGTTCTCGAAAGACGGGCCGCTGCAGATCGTCTGCGGAGCGCCGAACGCGCGCTTGGGCATCAAGGTGCCGCTCGCGGTGGTGGGCGCGGAACTGCCTCCTGGGGAGGACGGCAAGCCCTTCAAGATCGGCGTCGGCAAGCTGCGCGGCGTGCAGAGCTTCGGCATGCTGTGCTCGGCGCGCGAGCTCAAGCTGTCTGAGGACCACGGCGGCCTGCTCGAGCTGGCGACGGATGCGCGCGTGGGCTCGAACCTGCGCGAGCATCTGAAGCTCGACGACACGATCTTCACGCTCAAGCTCACGCCCAACCTGGCGCACGGCCTCAGCGTGTACGGCGTGGCGCGCGAAGTGGCCGCGCTCACCGGGGCGCCGCTGAAGCAGCCGGCCTTCCCCCCCGTGGCGCCGGGCAGCGAGCGCAAGTTGCCGGTGCGCGTGGAAGCGCCCGACCTGTGCGGCCGCTTCTCGGGCCGCGTGGTGCTGGGCGTGAACCCGCAGGCGCCTACGCCGGCCTGGATGGTCGATCGACTGGCGCGTTGCGGGCAGCGCAGCGTGAGCGCGCTGGTGGACATCTCCAACTACGTGATGTTCGAGTTCGGCCGGCCTTCGCACATCTTTGATCTCGACAAGATCCACGGCGGCCTTGTCGTGCGCTGGGGCCGGGCGTGTGAGACGCTGAAGCTGCTGAATGGCAACACGGTTGAGCTCGATGACCAGGTGGGTGTGATCGCCGACGATGGCGCGGTTGAATCGCTCGCCGGCATCATGGGCGGCGACGCCACCGCCGTGGGCGACGCCACGGCGAACATCTACGTCGAGGCCGCGTTCTGGTGGCCCGAGGCCGTGCAGGGCCGCTCGCGCCGCTACGCCTTCAGCACCGACGCCGGCCACCGCTTCGAGCGCGGTGTCGACCCGGCCCTGACGGTGGAGCACATCGAGCGCATCACGCAGCTGGTGATCGACATCTGCGGCACGCCGGCCACCGTGGCCGGCCCCATCGACGACCAGACCCTGGCGCTGCCCGAGCGCAAGCCGGTGGCGCTGCGCGTGGCGCGTGCCGCCAAGGTCATCGGCATGCCGGTGACGCAGGCGCAGTGCGCCGATGTCTTCAGCCGCCTCGGCCTGCCCTTCACGCACTCCGAGGGCGTGCTGACCGTCACGCCGCCGAGCTGGCGCTTCGACATCGCCATCGAGGAAGACCTCATCGAGGAGGTGGCCCGCGTCGTCGGCTACGACAAGCTGCCGGCCACGCCCACCGTCGCGCCCACGCAGGCGCGCGTGCGGCGCGAAGGCCAGCGCTCGGCCCATGACGTGCGTCATTCGCTAGCGGGTCTGGGCTTCCAGGAGACCATCGGCTTTTCCTTTGTCGAAGAGCGCTGGGAGCGCGAGCTCGCAGGCAACGCCGATCCGATCCGCGTGCTCAACCCCATTGCCGCGCCCCTGGCGGTGATGCGCTCCAGCCTCATCGGCAGCCTGGTGCAGGCGCTGCGCCACAACCTGGCGCGCAAGGTGACGCGGGCGCGGCTGTTCGAGATCGGCCGTGTCTACCGCAAGCACGCGGCAGCAGCCGATGGCCCCCTGGCCGTGGCGGGCGTCGAGCAGCCGATGCGCGTGGCCGCGCTGGCCTTCGGCCCGGCCGCCCCGGCGCAATGGGGCAGCGCCGAGCGCGCGACCGACTTTTTCGATATCAAGGGCGAGCTCGAGGCGCTGCTGGCGCCGGCTGTGTTGCGCTTCGAGGCCACCACGCACCCGGCGCTGCACCCGGGCCGCTCGGCCGCGGCGTGGCTGGGCGACCGCTGCATCGGCTTTGTGGGTGAGCTGCACCCGCGCTGGCGCCAGGCCTACGAGCTGCCGCAGTCGCCGCTGGTCTTCGAACTGGCGCTCGATGCCGTGCTGGCGCGCGAGGTGCCGGTGTTCGCGCCGGTGTCGCGCCAGCAGCCGGTGCAACGCGACGTGGCGCTGGTGGTGCGCGAGGGCGTGTCGCACGACGCGCTCGTGGGCGCACTGCGGGCCGATCCGGCCGGGCTCATCGGTGCAGCGACGCTGTTCGACGTGTGGAAGCCTGCCGTCGGCACAGCCAGCGGTCTGGACGACAACGAACGCAGCCTGGCCATCCGCCTGGAGCTGCTGGACTTTGACCAGACGCTCACCGACGATCGCATTGAGGCCGCGGTGCAAGCCGCCGTGGCGCGCGCTGCCGCCGCCTTTGGCGCCCGCCTGCGCGCCTGAAGCCGACCACCCCGCCCCTGGCCCGAGGGAGACCCGAGATGAACCCAGAAGTCACCGCCGATGTCCCGGGCCCGGTCGACGACGCGCAGGCTCCCCCGGCAGGGTCGGGCCGCGTGATCCTGCCGTCCATTGAGACGCCCACGCTGACCAAGGCCGAGCTGGCCGAGCTGCTGTTCGACCGTCTGGGCCTGAACAAGCGCGAGAGCAAAGACATGGTCGAGGCCTTCTTCGACATCGTGCACGGCACGCTGGTCGATGGCCGCGACGTCAAGCTCTCGGGCTTTGGCAACTTCAACATCCGCCGCAAGGCGCCGCGCCCGGGGCGCAACCCGCGCACCGGCGAGAGCATCCCGATCAAGGCGCGCAACGTCGTCACCTTCCACGCCAGTCACAAGCTGAAATCGATCGTTCAAGGCGACACCCCGGTGGAGGGGGACTTCGAGTAGAGTCTAGTTTTCCCCGCCGAAACCATTGATTTCAATGGAGAAATCGCTTCCCGCCATTCCGGCCAAGCGCTACTTCACCATCGGTGAGGTGAGCGAGCTGTGCGGGGTCAAGCCCTATGTGCTGCGCTATTGGGAGCAGGAGTTCACGCAGCTCAAGCCCATGAAGCGGCGGGGCAACCGGCGCTACTACCAGCACCACGAGGTGCTGCTGATCCGGCGCATCCGCGAGTTGCTCTACGACCAGGGCTTCACGATCAGCGGCGCGCGCAACCGGCTGGCCGACGTGGCGCCGCCCCCGCGATTGGGCGCAGCGCTGCCCGACCCGGACGGCGTGGACGACGACAGCGTGCCGGTGAGCGAGTCCATCATCGAAGGCGCCGCAGCGATGCTGTTGATGCACCCGGCCGCCGACCGCACGAGTCTGCCGCTGCAGAACCCCGGAGCCATGTCGGGCGCGTTGCAGGCAGGGCTGAGCGACGCCGACACGCGCGCGTTGCGCCACGAGTTGTTGTCGATCCGCGAACTGCTGAGTGTGTAGGCCGGGAAAGACCCGCGCGCCAGCCTATAATGTGAGGCTCAGTCGGGGTGTAGCGCAGCCTGGTAGCGCACTTGCATGGGGTGCAAGGGGTCGCGAGTTCGAATCCCGCCACCCCGACCATTGAAGACGCAAAGCCCGGAGTCGCAAGACTCCGGGTTTCTTGCTTCTGGCTCCCGGCGTCTGGCTGGCTCCTGGCCCGCCCGGCGGCCCTACCTAAAATGTGCGGTTGTCTTGGCTACAACTGAATTGATCATGTCCGATGGGGACGCTGTGATGCTGTCCGCAGACCCGGCCCATGGTGCGCGGGCTGGCGCCGTTGCTGGGTCGCCGCCCGTGTGGCCGGCTCTGTTCGAGGAGCGAGCGCGCGCGGTCACTGTGGTGGTCAAGCGCAAGCGACTGCGGTTGGCAGAGCCCGAGGCGAGCAGCCCACTTGCCGCCGATGCAGGCGGCGAAGTGGAACGCAGGACCCGCGTCTTCGTGGTGCCGACGGAGCCGCGTGTCGTGATCACGGAGCCCGCGCCCGAGGGCTTGGCAGTCGCGCCTTCGGCGCTGGTACGGGGCACGCGCCGGCGACGGAGTATGTTGCACCGTCCAGGCAAGGTGGTGCTGATCGTGCCGCCCCAAGACAGCTTGCATCCACCGGCCGATGCAGGCCCGGACGAGGCCGCGCTGAACGACACGGCGCCGGGATGCCGCCCGCAGGGCGACGACTGGCTTCCGCCACCTCTGGCGAGCGACTACCCAGCGGTGCAGGCCTCGCTGGCACGTGTCCTGACCCTCGTGGAGCAGGCGCAAGCGGCCAGCCGCTGGCGCTTCAGGCGCTGAGCCCACGCGGCCCGGCCTTCATGCCCGGTGCGGTGTCGAGCCGACTTCCCCCCGCCGTGGCGCCCCTGATCCTGCTGCTCGAAGACGAGCAGGCCATTGCCGATACCTTGCTGTATGTCCTCGGCAGCGAGGGCTTCGAGGTGCGGCACGAAAAGCTGGCGCGAGATGCACGCGCCGCCTTGGCCGAACGCTTGCCCGCATTGGCCATTCTGGATGTCGGCCTGCCCGATGGCAGTGGATTCGACGTCTGCCGCGACATTCGCCGCCTGAGCAGCCTTCCGGTGCTCTTCCTGACTGCGCGCGCCGATGAGTTCGACCGCGTGCTGGGGCTCGAATTAGGGGCCGACGATTACGTCGCCAAGCCGTTCTCGCCGCGCGAGGTCTGCGCCCGGGTGCGTGCCATCCTGCGGCGAAGCGCCGGCAGTGCGGCCTCTGGCGCGGCGCCGGTGCTGCCGCTTCGGCTGGACGATGGCGCCCAGCGCATCCTCGGCCCGGCCGGGCCGCTGCCATTGACGCGGCTGGAGTATCGGTTGCTCGCGGCGCTGCTGCGGCGGCCTGAACGCATCTTCTCGCGCCGCGAGCTGATGTCGATGGTGTGGGACGACGCGCCGGACACCTCGGACCGGACCGTCGACGCGCATGTCAAGCTCGTTCGCGCCAAGTTGCGCGAGGCCGGCATCGATGGCGATCTGATCCAGACGCACCGCCACATGGGCTATTCGCTGCAGCGCTGACATGCGCATCGGTCTGCGGCTGCTCCTGGGCTTCTTCCTGGTGCTGGGGCTGGCGCTGGTCGTCGTGCTGCAGGTGTTCCTCGAAGAGGTCAAGCCCGGCACACGGCTCGCCATGGAGGACAGCCTGGTCGACACCGCTCATACCCTGGCTGCGCTCGCCGCGCCGGACCTCCGCGCCGGTGTCATTGCCAGCGGCAGCTTCGCCCAGTCGCTCAGCCGTCTGCAGGAAGTGCGCCCCCAGGCCTTGCTGTGGGGTTTCAGCAAGACGCGCATCGAGACCCAGGTCAGCGTCACCAATGCGCAGGGCATCGTCGTCTTCGACACGCAGCCGCAGGCCATCGGGCAAGACCACTCACGCTGGAACGACGTGGCACGCACGCTGCGCGGCCAATACGGTGCCCGCTCCAGTGCCGTGAGCGCCGACGAGCCCGACAACACCGTCATGCACGTGGCGGCTCCCATCGTCGATGGCCCCCGCATCATCGGCGTGCTCACGGTGTCGCGTCCCAACCGCACGCTGGAACCCTACATCGCGCGCAGCCGCGAACGCATCCTCGTCGCAGCGGGGCTGCTGCTGGGTGTGACGCTTGCCGTCGGCGGCCTGTTCACGTGGTGGATCGCGAGCTCGCTGCAGCGTCTGCAGGGCTATGCGCTGGCCGTGGCGCGCGGCGAGCGCGCCGAGCCCCCGCGCCTGGGCCGCCTGAGCGGCAACACCGAGTTCAGCGACCTGGCGCAGGCCGTGGAGCGCATGCGCCTGAAGCTCGAAGACAAGGCCTATGTCGAGACCTACGTGCACACCCTGACGCACGAGTTGAAGAGCCCGCTCGCCGCCATCCGCGGCGCCGCCGAACTGTTGCAGGAGCCCTTGCCCGACGCCGATCGCCGCCGCTTCGCCGGCAACGTGCAGCGGCAGGCCGAGCGCCTGAAGCAATTGGTCGACCAGTTGCTCGGCCTGGCGGCGGTGGAGCAGATGCGCGGCCTTTCCGATGTCGAAGAGCTCGACCTCGCCGCGCTCACGCGCGAGCTGCTGCAAGGCCTGGAGCCGCGCCTGCACCAGAAGGCGCTGCGCCTGCATTGCGAGATGTCCATTCCGACGGCGCTGCGGGGCAACCGCTTCCTGGTGTCGCAGGCGCTGCGCAACCTGCTCGACAACGCCATCGACTTCTCACCCTCCGGCGGCCAGCTGTGGCTGCGGCTGCAGCCCGACGTGCAGCACGGGCGCGAGGGCCTGACCTGGTCGGTGCAGGACGAGGGCCCAGGCGTGCCCGACTATGCGCGCGAGCGCATCTTTGAACGCTTCTACTCGCTGCCCCGCAGCGACACGCAGGAGCGCAGCTCCGGCCTGGGGCTGTGCCTTGTCCAGGAGGTCAGCAGCCTGCACGGCGGGCGTGTGACGGTGGGCAACGCCGCCACCGGTTGCATCGCCCTCTGGTGGCTGCCGCGGGTGCCGCCCGGGTCTTGAGAGCCGCGGCCGCATCGGCCGGTTTCACGCTCGCTTCACACCCGCCGCGCGGCCGCTGCGCAGCCGGTTTTGACAATGGCCCGGTCCCCGCCCGAACTGGAGCCCCGAGTGAGCCGACACCCCCTGCTGAGCAAGCTGCTGATCATTGCGGCCTTGATTGCGCTGATGTCCGTTGCCCTGACGCTGGTACGCGTCACAGTGGCCGAGCGCAGCGCCTACCGACAGGACGCGACCGAGGAGGTCTCTGCAGCCCACGCCCGGGCGCAGACGATCACCGGCCCCGTGATCTGGCTGCAGTACACCGAGACTGGCGTGCGCCGCGTCCGGATCGACGGCGACGGCGGCGAACGCTTTCGCGACGAGCCGGTCACCGAGTCGCGCGTGGCACTGGTCTTCCCACAGCGGCTCGAGACCCGCAGCCAGCTGACGACTGAACGCCGCCAGCGCGGGATCTTTCCGGTCACGGTGTACACCAGCCAGCACCGGAGCACCGGACGCTTCGTGTGGAACGATCCGGTGCCGCGCATCCCGGGCGCCCGCATCACGCCCGGAAGGGCGCTGCTGCTGATGGGCGTCAGCGACGCCCGCGGCCTGCTCAGCGCGCCGCAGCTGCGCCTGGCTGGGCAGCCGCTCGTGGTGGCGCGGGCGCCAGCCGAGGCCCCCTTGCCGCTGGCTGCGGGCATTGACCTGGCGCTGCTGCAGCACGGTGCGACGCTCGAAGTGGCGCTGGACTTCGACCTGGCCGGCACCGGCCGCATCGGCTGGGTGCCCCTGGCCGACGACACCGAGGTGACGCTGGTTTCGCCCTGGCCGCACCCCAGCTTCGGCGGCAACTTCCTGCCGCGCACACGGCGCGTCGGCGCCGACGGCTTTGAGGCCACGTGGCGCGTGCCTGCGCTGTCGACGCAGGCCCGCACGCAGTTCGCGGCCAGGGGCGAAGAGCGTCCCCAGCCGGAGCAGTTCTCGGTGTCGCTGGCCGACCCGGTGGACCCGTACCGGTTGGCCGAGCGTGCCGCCAAGTACGGGATGCTGTTCATCGTGCTCACCTTTGCCGCCTTCTTTGTGCTGGAGATGGTGCGCCGCTGGCGCATCCACCCGATGCAGTACCTGATGATCGGTGCGGCGCTGGTGCTGTTCTTCCTGCTGCTGCTGTCGTTGGCCGAGCACCTGGCCTTCGGTGCAGCCTATGCGCTGGCCAGCGGTGCCTGCATCGGGCTCCTGGCGTACTACCTGCGCCACGTGCTCGGTGGCTGGCGAGCGGGCCTGGTGATGAGCAGCCTTCTGGTGGCGCTTTACGGCGTGCTCTACAGCATCCTGCTGTCGGAGGACAACGCCTTGCTGCTCGGCTCCTTGCTGCTCTTTGGCGTGCTGGCCACCATGATGACGGTCACGCGGCGCATCGACTGGTACCACGTGCTGCCGGCCGATGCAGCAGGATCGGCAACGAAGGCGCGCTGACACGGTCGCGTGGATTCACGCCTGCTGACTTCGCCGATCACGCCGTTCAAGTACTTGAGCACCGAAGTGCCGCGCCCGGGTCGACGTCCAGAAAGCTCGCGTGCGCCGAGCGCTCCTGCAGCCCGTGGGCCAGGCCCGCGGACGTGGGCGCCATCTCGGAAGATCCCCGCCAGGCTGTTGCTGTTGCCGAGATCGATGCCGACGACCATCTTGTCTGTTCTTCTGCTCCCTGGGCGTGAGCTCTGGCACCCGCGTCGTTCGGGGCCAGGACCAGCGCGGCTGTGGGTACCGCGCCGGTCGCCTCGAAGTCAGGCGCCGCTGCGCAACAGCTGCGCCGGGCTCGGCCGCAGTTGGGACAGCAGCATGCGCGCGCCCAGCCCCAGGCTCAGGCCGCTCACGCCCAGGGCGGTGAGCAGGCCGGTCCAGTACAGGCCGGCGGGGCTCATGTCCAGGCGCCACAGCAGCAAGCCGGTGGCCAGCGCGCTGCCGGCCAGCAGCGCGAAACCCGCAGTGGCCGCGGCCAGCAGCAGGTACTCCCAACCGAGCACGCGCCGCAGCAACGAGTGGCGCGCGCCGAGGGCGTGCATCACCGTGGCGTCGTAGAGCTGGCGGCTGCGGCTGGCGGCCACCACGCTGGCCAGCACCAGCAGGCTGGCGGCCAGGCACACGCCGGCCACGACCACCAGCCCCGCGCTGGCACGGCCCATCAATGCGCGCGTCTCGCGCAGCAGCGACTCGGTGCGCGCGGTGGCGATGTTCGGTGCCACGGCGGCCAGGCGGTCCTGCGCCTGCAGCGTGTGCTCGGCCGGCATCCAGGCCGCGCCGACATGGCGGGTGATGAAGGGGTCGAGCACGCCGTCGCTGAAGATGGCCTCCAGCCACAGCCGCGACTGCATGCGCCGCTGGCTGTAGATGGCCTCGAGCCGCGCCTCGACGGGCGTGCCCAGGATCTCGAAGCGCAGCCGGTCGCCGATCTGCAGGCCCAGTTGATCGGCCTCGCGGTCTTCCATCGCCACCAGTGGCTCGGCCGTGGCGCCCTCGGGCCACCAGGCGCCGCGGTCGATGATCACGTCGTCGAAGTTGCCGCTGCGGTTGCTGAGCTTGTGCTCGTCGCGCGCTTCGCGGGCGCGTTCGCCGTCGCTGCTTTCGCGCAGTTCTTCGCCGTTGACGGCCACCAGCCGCCCCAGCACCAGCGGCGCGGTTTTTACGGCCTGCAGGCCCGGGGTGGACTGCAAGGTGTCGTTGAGCAGCGGGATCTGCTCGGACTGCACGTCGTGGAACACCAGTGCCGGGGCCTGCGCCGGCACGGTTTCGTTCACGGTGCGCAGCAGCGTGGCCACGACCAGCGTGCAGGCCACCAGCAGCGTGAGCGCCGTGCCCAGCGACAGCAGCGCCGTGCGCAACGGCGATTGC
>JBIJAP010000509.1:0-2633 GCA_044345715.1 Rubrivivax sp. | reverse complement strand
GTGCCCGAGAGCGTGCTGCCGTCGCTGCCGCCCACCGTGAGCTGGTACCACTCGCTGCCGTCCTTGTCGACGCCGAGCACGCCAATGTGGCCGCTGTGATGGTGGCCGCAGCTGTTGATGCAGCCGCTGATGTGCAGGTCGATGTCGCCGATGTCATGAAGGCGGTCGAGGTCGTCGAAGCGCTCGGCCAGCGCGGCGGCGATGGGAATCGAGCGCGCGTTGGCCAGCGCGCAGAGGTCGCCGCCGGGGCAGGCGATCATGTCGGTGAGCAGGCCGATGTTGGGCGTGGCGAAACCGCCTTCGCGCGCCTGCAGCCACAGCGCGCGCAACTCGTGCGCCGGCACCCAGGGCAGCAGCAGGTTCTGGTCATGCGTGACGCGCAGCTCGCCGGCGCTGTAGCGCTCGGCCAGTGCGGCGGCGCCGTCCATCTGCTCCGCCGTCACGTCGCCCGGCGGCAGGCCCGGGCGCTTGAGCGACAGCGTCACGGCGCGGTAGCCCGCGATGCGGTGGGCGTGCACGTTGCGCTGCTGCCAGCGCTCGAAGGCGGGCAGCGGGTCGCGCGGGCGGGCGTCTGGCTGCGCCGTCGCCAGCGGCGGCACCGTGAAGCCGGCGGCGACGCGGTCGAACTCGGCCTGCGCCAGGCGCGGCGTGGCCGGGTCGGCGGCCAGCGCGGCGTACTCGCGGTTGACGTCGTCAACGAAGCGCTGGCCTTCGGCGCGCACCAGAATCTTGATGCGCGCCTTGTACATGTTGTCGCGCCGGCCGTGCAGGTTGTAGATGCGCACGATGGCCTCGATGTAGACGAGGATGTCCTGCCAGGGCACGAAGGCGTTCAGCTCGGTGGCGATGACGGGCGTGCGGCCCATGCCGCCGCCCACCGCCACGCGGAAGCCCACCGCGCCGGCGTCGTCTTTGACCAGCGTGAGGCCGATGTCGTGCCAGGCGGTGGCGGCGCGGTCTTCGCGGGCGCCGTGGATGGCGATCTTGAACTTGCGCGGCAGGAAGGCGAACTCCGGGTGCAGCGTGCTCCACTGGCGCAGCAGCTCGGCATAGGGGCGCGGATCGACCACCTCGTCGGGCGCGATGCCGGCCAGCGCGTCCGTGGTGATGTTGCGGATGCAGTTGCCGCTGGTCTGGATGCCGTGCATGTCGACATCGGCCAGCAGCTGCATCACGTCGGCGCTGCGCGCCAGAGGAATCCAGTTGAACTGCAGGTTCTGCCGCGTCGTGAAGTGGCCGAAGCCGCCGCGCTGCGTGGGCAGGCCTTCGTCTTGCAGGTCGAACTCGCGGGCGATGCGCGCCAGCTGCCGCAGCTGCCGGGCCGAGAGCTCGCCGTACGGCACCGCCACGCGCAGCATGGGCGCGTGGCGCTGCACGTACCAGCCATTTTGCAGGCGCAGCGGGCGGAACTCGTCGTCGGAGAGCTCGCCGGCCAGGTTGCGCTGGAGCTGGTCGCGGTACTGCGCGGCGCGGGCGTGGACGAACTGGCGGTCGAACTCGGTGTAGCGGTACATGGGCAGGTCTTGGGAAACAGGTTCTCGCCGCGCTCAGGTCAACGCGCGCCAGAGGTTGAACAGGCTGATGGCCACGATCACCAGCCCCACCAGCACGAGCAGCGTGCGGGTGTTCAGCCGGCGCGTCATCAGCGCTGCCAGCGGTGCGGCGAACAGGCCGCCCACCACGAGGCCGGCCACAGTGGCCCAGGGCGCCTCGTCGACCAGCAGGCTGAACACGCCGGCACTGACGAAGGTGAGGAAGAACTCGGCCAGGTTGACCGAGCCGATGGTGGTGCGCGGGTCGTGGCCGGTGCCCACCAGCGTGGTCGTGACCACCGGGCCCCAGCCGCCGCCGCCGGCCGCGTCAACGAAGCCCCCCACCAGGCCCAGCTTGGCGACGTGGCGCGGCTCGCCCTGGTTCACGCGGCGCTTGCGAAAGGCCTTGCTCAGCACGAACAGGCCCATGCCCAGCAGGTAGGCGGCGACGAAGGGCTTGATGACATCGCCGTCGATGCTCGACACCAGCAACGCCCCGGCCGTGGCGCCCGCGATGCCGGGCAGCAAGAGGCGCAGGAACAGCGTGCGGCTGACGTTGCCCAACTTGATATGCGCGATGCCCGACACGCCGGTGGTGAACACCTCGGCGATGTGCACGCTGGCACTGGCCACCGCGGGGCTGGAGCCGGTGGCGAGCAGGAAGCTGGTGGAGGTGATGCCGTAGGCCATGCCCAGAGCGCCGTCGATGGCCTGCGCGATCAGGCCCACCAGCACCGCCCACCAGAAGGCGTCGGAGTGCAGCACCTGGGCCACGAGGTGCCAGCTGTCGTGCTGCTGGGCCAGCCGCGTGGCCAGCCAACCCATGGCGCCGGCCATCAGCAGCAGCACCGACCACATCGCCACGCGCAGCACCGGGTGCTCGGTGGCCTGGGTCAGCTCCTTCTCGACCGGCGGCAGGCCCAGCGCGCGGTGTTCGGCGTTGATCGGGCTGTCGGAGAGGTCGAGGTCGCGGATCTTCATGGGGCGCCGCGACTCTAGAAAGCCTGCCTCATTCCTGGAAATACATTCTTGAAATCTTCTTATGCCCAGGGCGACATAAGCGAGGCCCAAGCGTCGGGCGTTTCTAGAATCGCCGGATGT
>JBIJAP010000508.1:0-2636 GCA_044345715.1 Rubrivivax sp. | reverse complement strand
TGACGCAGCTGCAGAACCAGGACCCGATGAACCCGATGGACAACGCCCAGATCACGAGCCAGATGGCGCAGATCAACACCGTCACCGGCATCGAGAAGCTCAACGTGACCGTGGACGGGCTGAACACCCAGTTCGCGCAGCTGCAGGCGCTGTCGGGCGCCTCGCTCGTGGGGCGCGACATCACCGTGCGCGGCAACAAGCTGCAGCTCGAGGCTGGCCGCGCTGCGGGCGGGTTCGAGCTGTCCCGCACCGCCGGCAGCGTGAAGGTGGAGGTGCTCAACGGCGCCGGCCGCGTCGTCGACACGCTCGACCTGGGCACCCAGGACGCCGGGCGGCACGGCTTCACCTGGCGCGCCGCCTCGCTGCCCGACGGCGCCTACAGCTTCCGCGTCGTCGCCGCCCAGGGCACCCAGGTGGTGCCGGCCAGCCCGCTGATGCGCGACCGCGTCGAGGCTGTGCGCACCACCGGCAACACCCTCACGCTGGAGACCGCTGCCAGCGGCCTCGTCGCCTGGCGCGACGTGCAGGGCTTCAACTGACACCCATTTCACCGCGAACCGCAGGACATCGCCATGAGCTTCCAGCAAGGCCTCTCCGGACTCAACGCCACCAGCAAGAACCTGCAGGTGATAGGCAACAACATCGCCAACGCCAACACTTTTGGCACCAAGGTGTCGCGGGCGGAGTTCAGCGACGTGTATGCCAACGCGCTCAACGGCGCCGGCACCAACAGCGTGGGCATCGGCACGACCGTCGCCACGGTGGCACAGCAGTTCACGCAAGGCACCATCAAGACCACTGACAACCCCATGGACCTCGCGATCAACGGCGCCGGCTTCTTTCAGGTCGCGGGGTCCGACTCCGCCATCAGCTACACCCGCAACGGCCAGTTCAAGGTCGACCGCGAGGGCTACCTCGTCAACAACGGCGGTCTGCGCCTGATGGGGTACGCCACCGATGGCGTCGGCGGCGTGCTCCCCGGGGTGTCGGCGGCGCTGCAGCTGCCCACGGGCGGCATCGCGCCGGCGGCCACCACGGAGATCGGGCTCGAGTTCAACCTGGATTCGCGATCGGCCGTCACGGTGCCGGGCACAGGCCCGGCCATCAACTTCAGTGACGCCCGGACCTACAACAACGCCACCTCGATGACCGTGTACGACCTGCAGGGCCGCGAGGTGGCCCTGACGTACTACTTCCAGAAGAGCAGCAATAACGCCTGGAACGTGTTCGCCACGGCCAACGGCAACACCGTGGCCGGCACCGCCGCCGCGCCGCTGCCCGTGACGACGGTAGCCTTCGCCGCGGACGGCAGCGCACCGACGGCGCCTGTCGCGCCCGTGGTCTTCGACATCCCGGCCACCACGCTGCCGGGTGGCGGTGCCACCGAGGCGATCGACGACGTCGAGTTCGACCTGCTGTCGGCCACCCAGTTCGGCGCGTCCTTCGGTGTTACCAACGTGACGCAGGACGGCTATGCCGCCGGCCAGCTGGCCTCGATCGTGGTCGAGAGCGACGGCGTCGTCAATGCACGCTACAGCAACGGCCGATCGCAGGCGGCCGGCCAGATCGAGATCGCGAACTTCCGCAACCCGCAGGGCCTGCAGCCGCTGGGCGACAACCGTTGGGGATGGACCAACGCCTCGGGCGAGGCCATCCTGGGCGTGCCGGGGCAGGGCAACCTGGGTGTCCTGCAGGACGGTGCGCTGGAGGAGAGCAACATCGACCTGACCGGCGAGCTGGTGAACATGATCGTCGCGCAACGCATCTACCAGGCCAACGCGCAGACGATCAAGACGCAAGACCAGGTGCTGCAGACCCTGGTGAACCTGCGTTGAAGCGCTGAGCAGCCGTGGACAGGCTCATCTACCTCTCGATGGCCGGTGCGAAGGCGACGCTGCAGCGCCAGGACTCGCTCGCCAACAACCTGGCGAATGCCTCGACCACGGGCTTTCGCGCCGAGATGCAGGCCTTCCGCGCGGTGCCGGTGCGCGGCGAGGGTGCCACGACACGCGCCTATGTGCTGGAGAGCACCATCGGCCACGACACGCGCCCCGGCGCGATGCAGGCCACCGGCCGCAGCCTCGACGTCGCGATGCAGGGCAGCGCCTGGCTGGCGGTGCAGTCGCTCGCCGGTACCGAGGCCTACACGCGTGCCGGTGCGCTGGAGGTCGATGCCCAGGGCCAGATCGTCACGCCTGCCGGCTTGCCGGTGCTCGGCGACGGCGGCCCGATCACCGTGGGCCTGAATGCCACGATCGAGATCGGTATTGACGGCAGCATTTCCAGCTCGGTGGGCAATGCCCGGCCGCAGCCGGTGGGGCGGCTGAAGCTGGTCACGCCCGAGGCACCCCTGAATCGTGGCACGGACGGCTTGTTCCGTGCCGGTGATGGCGCAGACCTGCCCGCCGACGCCACTGCCCGCGTGAGCAGCGGCATGCTTGAAGGCTCCAACGTGAGCCCGGTCGAGACGATGGTGGCGATGATCGCCGCGGCTCGCCAATTCGAGCAGCAGATGAAGGCACTGCAGGGCGCCGAAGCGCGCGAGCAGCAGGCGGCGAAGCTGCTGGCGCCGTCGGCGGGCTGACGGCGAGGTTTCTGGGGCAGGGCTTCGACAGGCTCATCCCGACCCTTCGACA
>JBIJAP010000507.1:0-2641 GCA_044345715.1 Rubrivivax sp. | reverse complement strand
CGTGCTCGAGGCCGTGCAGCGCACGCTGCGGCCGGCTGGTTACCAGACGCTGATCGGCATCACCCACTACGACGCCGCCGAGGAAGAGCAGCTGCTGCGCGAGCAGCTGCTGCACCGCCCGGCCGGCCTGCTGGTGACGGGCTTCGACCGCAGCGACGCAGCGCGCGAGCTCATCGCCACCAGCGGCGTGCCTTGCGTGCACCTGATGGAAACGAGCGGCGCGCCCGGCGTGCACAGCGTGGGCTTGTCGCAGGCCGATGCCGCGGCGGCGTTGACGCGCCACCTGCTGGCGCGCGGCCACCGCCGCATCGCCTTTGCCGCCGCGCAGCTGGACCCGCGCACGCTGCAGCGCCTGGAGGGCTGGCGCCGCACGCTGCGAGCCGCCGGGCTGCACGCGCCCACGCTGGAGTGGCTGAACCCCACGCCGTCGTCACTGGCGCTGGGCGGCACGATGTTCGAGCAGATCCTCGGCCAGACGCCCGCGGTGGACGCCGTGTTCTTCTGCAACGACGACCTCGCCCAGGGCGCGCTGCTGGCGGCGCTGCGGCTGGGCGTAGCCGTGCCCGGGCGCATCGCGGTGGCCGGCTTCAACGACCTGACCGGCAGCGAGCAGATGCAGCCGCCTCTGACGACGGTGCGCACGCCCCGCGGCGAGATCGGCCGTGCCGCCGCGACGATGCTGCTGAAGCTGATGCGCGGCGAGGCGGTGGAGACGCCGACCGTCGACCTGGGCTTTGAACTGGTGGTGCGCGCCAGCGCGTAATGGCGCCCCCCAGCTCGCTCTCGCTCGCAGCCCCCCGAGGGGGAGGCCTCGCGGCGGCCCGGCGCAGCCGGTTCCGCGCGGGTGGCTGGGCCGGTGCGGGCTATGGGCTTGCGTCGATCAGCGCCATGGCGCGCTGACGCGCGTCCTCGGGCAGGAAGCTGGCCGCCGCGGCCTGGCGGGCCATCGCGAGCAGGTCGCCACGCGTGAGCGCTGTCTCGCGCAGCAGCGCTTCGGCCTCGGAGCTGGGCGTGACGCAGCTCATCAGCCGGTTGTCGGTGTGGTAGCTCAGCGAGACGCCGGCCCGCCACAGCGCCGTGATCGGGTGCGTGGCCACGCTGTCGGCCGCGCCGGTGTGCACGTTGCTGGTGGGGCAGACCTCCAGGTGCAGGCCCAGCGCGCGCGCTTCGTCCACCAGCGCGTCGGGTGCGGCGCCGGTGAGCGCGTCGACCAGGCGCACGCCGTGGCCGATGCGGCGCGCGCCCAGGCGGCCGGCTTCGAGCACGCGCTCGGCGCTGTCGGCCTCGCCGGCGTGCAGCGTGATCGGCAAGCCCGCCTCGCGCACCAGGGCCAGCGTGCGCGCGTGCTTGGCCGGCGGGTGGCCGGCCTCGGCGCCGGCGAGGTCGAAGCCGATGACGCCACGGCCCATCCAGCGCAAGGCCAGTTCGGCGGCGCGGCGCGTGGCGGCCTCGTCTTCATGGCGCATCGCGCAGACGATCAGGCCGCTGTGGCTGAGCAGCGGCAGCCGGCTCTCGGCCAGGCCCTGCAGCATCGCCTCCACAGCGGCGTCGCCCGGCGTGCCGTGCGGCTCGAAGAGCAGCGGCGCGATGCGGAACTCGCCCAGCACCACACCGTCGGCGGCGGCATCGTCGGCGGCCTCGCGGGCCACGCGGCGCATGGCCTCGGGCGTGGCCATCGCGGCCACGGTGAGGGCAAAGCCTTCCAGGTACATCAGCAGGCTGCCGGCGTGGGCGTTGGCGTCGAACCAGGCGGCCAGGCCGGCCTCGGTGTCGGCCGGCAGCGGCAGGCCGCGCGCCAGGGCCAGCTCGCGCAGCGTGGCCACGCGCAGGCCGCCGTCGAGGTGCTCGTGCAGCAGCACCTTGGGGACTAGGCGGGCGAAGTCAGCGGCGTCAGGGCCGCCAGCGGGCATCGGGGAGCTCATGCGCCCGATGCTAGCGAGGGCAGTGCCAGGGGTCTCAAGCTCTCAGAGCCATTAGCCGCAGCTCTGCAGCGGTGGCAGCGTCGCCACGCTGCCCAGCGGCAGCGGCCCCAGCAGCACCGTGCCGGTGCCGTCGCGCAGAGTCACCACCAGCGTGCTGCCGCTCACCTGCACCTCGGCGCGAGCCGGCTGCGCGGGGTTGCCGTCGAGCTCGCCTTCGAAGTGCAGCGGGCTGCCCGGCAGGCCGTTCCACCGGCCGCTGAACTGCAGCAGCGGGCAGGCCCGGGTGACACGCAGCCGCGAGCCTTCGAGCACGGCCTGCACCTGGCGGCCATCGATGCCATCGGCGTGCAGAGACGGCGTCGGCAGCGCGGCCGTGAGTGCGGGCGGGGGCTCGAGCCCGGTGCCCGATCCGCCCACGCCCGGCCCGCAGCCGGCCAGGGCTGCGGCACCCGCGCTGCCGGCCAGCAGCAGCAGCCAGCGGCGCCTACCCGCGCATGGGGCGTGATTCATGGTGATTCCTGTTCGCTGTAGAAATAGAAGGGGTATCCAATTAGCTCCACAATAGTCACAACACTGGATGCCCATCCAGTTGTCCTATCCGCTCTTTGCCTGCTTGGGTAGCGCTGCGACCACGTCGTTGTAGGTCATTGGATCGGTCATCACCGCTTGCTGCAGCAGCCGGTAGAACAGCATCCCGCGCGAGCCCGAAGTGCGGCGGT
>JBIJAP010000506.1:0-2644 GCA_044345715.1 Rubrivivax sp. | reverse complement strand
ACAGGCTCAGGCAGCTGACACGCGCGATCCCAAACGACAAGGTCCGCAACCAGCAGGTTGCGGACCTTTGTTTGTTTTCGAGGGCGCGGGCCGGACGGCCCGTGGCGTTCAGGCCTTGCGGCGGCGGAACAGGCGTGTCAACAGCCAGTCGGCGAGCAAGGTACAGAAGAGGGCGCCGTTGAGTCCCGCGGCCAGACCCATGATCGCGCCGCCCTGGGCGTTGCTCACGAACACGAAGCCCAGCGCAAAGCCGCCGAGCGCGGCGGCAAGGTACAGCATCACCGTCGCGCCGATCACCAGGTTGGAGCGGCCGCCGGCGTGGCGGGTGTCAGTCGAAGCAGCGGTGTTCATGGTCGGTTCTCCGGGTGGTCGGTGGCGGCGGCCGTTCAGGCCACCTCGCGCTCGCGCCCCTGGCGCTCGAGCAACTCGAGAACGCGCAGCGTGCGTTGGTAGAAGGTGCGGGCGGGCAGTCGCTCGTCGGCTGCCGCGTCGACCAAGAAGCGCACTGCCGGCAGTGGCGGTACCGAGCCGCCGGCCGTGAGCGGATGCCCCGGCGGCACGATGCTCGCCAGCAGTGCACGCACCACCAGGCTCATCTGGCGCCGGCGCGGCACCACGGTGCGCTGGTTCACCGAATCCAGACCCGAGCGCACCAGCGCCTGGCCGATCTCGCCGTACACCAGCCGGGCCGCCTGGATGCCCGGGCGGCAGTCGCGAGGAAGTGCCAGCACGCCGCATTCGGCCCGCTCGTACAGGCGCTCGGCCTCGTCCACCAGGCGCTTCACGACGCGGCCCAGGCGGGCGTCGAACACCGGCGCAGCGAGCCAGGCCTCGGGGTCGAGGCCGGCTTCGCGCATCCACTGCGCGGGCAGGTACAGACGGCCGAGGCGGGCGTCTTCGCCGACGTCGCGGGCGATGTTCGTCAGCTGCATCGCCACGCCCAGCTCACAGGCTCGGGCCAGGGCCTGCGGGCTGCGCGTTTCCATCACCAGCGCCATCATCGCGCCCACCGTGCCGGCGACCCGCGCGCCGTAGGCATGCAGGTCTTCGATGGTCTCGTAGTGGCGGCCCGAGACGTCCCACTCGAAACCCTCGATCAGCGCGTCGAGCAGCACGCGCGGAATCTGGCAGCGCTGCACGACGCAGGTGAGTGCGCGGTCGGCGAGTTCGGGCCCGGGTTCGCCAGCGTAGACGGCATCGAGGCGGGCGCGCAGATCGACGACGGCCCGGGCCGGATCGGTGCTGCCGTCGATGGCGTCGTCGGCCACGCGGCAGAAGGCGTACAGGCCGGTGGCCGGGCCGCGCACCCGCGGCGGCAGCAGCAGCGAGGCGGTGAAGAACGACTTCGAGCCGCCGCGCATCAGTGTGCGGCAGGCCTCGAGGTCGGCGTCGTGGTCGACAAGCGCGGTGATCATCGAACGTAGACCTCAGGGCTGGGGTGGGGCAGGGCGGCGCTGACCTGGCGGCGCGGCGGCGGCGGCAGCACGGTCTCGAGCGCCTGGGCTGACATCAGCACGCCGGGCACGCCCGCGCCGGGGTGCGTGCCGGCGCCGACGAGGTACAGGCCGGGCAGGTCCTCGCTGCGGTTGTGCGGGCGGAACCAGGCGCTCTGCAGCAGCCGCGGCTCCATGCCGAAGGCGGCGCCCTTGTAGGACAGCAGGTCGTCGTGGAACTGCTGCGGCGTCGTCACGCGCGAACTCACGATGTGCTGGCCCAGGCCGGGCAACACGGTCTCTTCGAGCCGGCGCTGCACGCGCCGGCGGTAGGTCTCGGCCTCGGTGGCCCAGTTCACGCCGCTGTCCAGGTGCGGCACCGGCGACAGCGCATAGAAGCAGTCGTGCCCGGCCGGGGCCACGCTGTCGTCGCTGGCGCTTGGGCGGTGCAGGTAGAGGCTGAAGTCGTCGGTGAGCTTGTGCTTCAGGAAGATGTCGGTCAGCAGGCCCTCGTAGCGCGGGCCCAGCACCATCTGGTGGTGCGGCACGTCGTGGTACTGGCGGTTGGTGCCGAAGTACCAGACGAACAGGCTCATCGAGTACTTGGCGCGGGCGAGTTTGCGGTCGGTCCAGGTGCGGCGCGGTGCGTCGGGCACGAGGTGCTTGTAGGTCCAGGCGGCGTCGGCGTTGCTCACCACGATGTCGGCGCTGATGCGCTCGCCGTTGCGCAACTCCACGCCAGCAGCCCGGCCGTCCTCGACCAGGATGCGCTTGACGTCGGCCTCGCAGCGCACCGGCACGCCGCGGTCTCCGAGCAAGTTCACCATGCCCTTGATCAGCGCGCCGGTGCCGCCCATCGCCCAGTGCACACCGAAGCGGCGTTCCAGCGTGTGGATCAGCGCGTAGCTGCTCGTCACCTTCAGCGGGTTGCCGCCGATCAGCAGCGGGTGGAAGCTGAACACCACGCGCAGGTACGGGTTCTTCAGATGCCGGCAGACCATCTGCCAGATCGTCTGCCAGCCCTTCATGCGGATCATGTTGGGCACCGCCACCAGCAGCTGCGCCACGCTGTCGAAGGCCACCGCGCCGAGCTTCTCGAAGCCCTCGCGGTAGCAGATGTCGGCCTCGCGGGCCAGGGAGTCGAAGCCGGGCAGGTCGGCCGGGTCGAAGCGCGCCACCTCGGCGCGCATGGCGGCGTTGTCGCCGCTGTA
>JBIJAP010000085.1:0-10722 GCA_044345715.1 Rubrivivax sp. | reverse complement strand
CGGGCAGTTCCTTTCCATCCTTCGGGCGCGCTGGTGGCTGGCCTTGGCCATCCTGGTCGTCACCGTGCTGCTGACGGCCGTCGTGAGTCTGTCGCTGACCAAGCAGTACAAGGCCACGGCCAGCGTGGTCGTCGACTTCAAGCCCGATCCGGTGAGCGCGGTGCTGTATGGCGGTGGTGGCTCGCCGGCGCAGATGGCCACGCAGGTGGACATCATCAAGAGCGACCGCGTGGCCGAGCGCGTGGTGCGCAACCTCAAGCTCAACGAGAACCCGCAGGTCCGCCAGCAGTGGCAAGACGAGGCCGGCGGCCGCGGCACCATCGAAAGCTGGCTTGGCTCGGTGTTCCAGCGCAGCATGGAAGTCGAGCCGTCGCGCGAGAGCGGCGTGATCGTCATCACCTACCGCGCCGCCGACCCGCGCTTTGCGGCCGCGCTGGCCAATGCCTTCGTGCAGGCCTACATCGACACGACGCTGGAACTGCGCGTCGACCCGGCGCGCAACTACCAGACATTCTTCGAGAGCCGCTCTAAGGAGGCGCGCGACAAGCTCGAGGCCGCGCAGAGCCGCGTCTCGGCCTTCCAGGCCCAGAAGGGCATCATCGCCACCGACGAGCGGCTCGACATCGAGAGCGCGCGGCTGTCCGAGCTGTCGTCGCAGTTCACCGCGCTGCAGGCCATCAGCGCCGAGAGCGGCAGCCGCGAGCGCCAGGCCCAGGGTGCGCAGGGCGACCGCCTGCCCGAGGTGCTGGGCAACCCTATCGTCGGCTCGCTGAAGGCCGACATCAACCGCGGTGAAGCGGCCCTCCAGCAGCTAACCACCCGTCTTGGGGACAACCATCCGCAGGTGCTCGAGGCCCGCGCCAGCATCGCCGAACTGCGCCAGCGCCTGGTGGCCGAGACCGTCAAGGCCACGGGCAGTGTGGCGCTGTCGAACAACATCAACCGCCAGCGCATGGCCGAGGTCAAGGCCTCGCTCGATGCCCAACGCGACAAGGTGCTGCGCATGAAGGTCGTGCGCGACGAAGGCCTGGTGCTGGTGCGCGAGGTCGAGAACGCGCAGCGCACCTACGACGCCATCCTGGCACGGTTGACTCAGTCCAGCCTAGAAGGCCAGTCGACGCAGAGCAACGTGAACCAGCTCACCACGGCCGTGCCGCCGGTGCAGGCGGCGACGCCGCGGGTGCTGCTCAACATCATCCTGTCATTCGTCATCGGCATCCTTCTGGCGGTGGGGATGGTGTTGCTCCTCGAATTGCGCAACCGGCGCGTGCGGTCGATCGCCGACATCGTGGCCGCGCTCGACCTGCCGGTGATCGCGGTGATGCCGGGCACCGGTGCAGCGGCTCGGCTCGCCGATCGGCGCATGACCTCGTTGCAGCAGCGCCTTCTGGCACCGTTGCCGGCCCCGGGTGGTGCGGCTTCGACCGGCAAGGGGGCGTGATGGCCCGGTTCCGTGATGACGACGAGCAGAGCCCCGAGCTGGTCGAGCCGCTGCGCGAGGCGGTCGACGCCGGTTTGGTGGCCACTGGCGAGCGCACCAGCGGCAGCATCGGCGACTTCCTCGCCGTGCTGCGCGACCTCAAGCCCGATCAGGTCGAGCGCATCCTGGCCTACCAGCGCGACAAGGGGGTCCGCTTCGGCGAGGCCGCCGTGGCGCTGGGCCTGGCCAGCCGCGACGACGTGCGGGCCGCGCTTTCCCAGCAGTTCGACGACCCGGTGGCGACGGGCGAGACGCAACGCCTGGGCAGCGAACTCGTCACGCTGACCGATCCGTTCGGCGCGCGCGCCGAGCACTTCCGCTCCTTGCGCTCGCAGCTGATGATGCGCGTGTTTGCAGGGGCGGGCTCGCACCCGGCGCTGGCCGTTATCAGCCCCGACGTCGCCGACGGCCGCAGTTTCTGCGTCGCCAACCTGGCCGTTGTGCTGGCGCAGCTGGGCGGGCGCACGCTGCTTGTCGATGCCGACCTGCGCGGCCCACGCCAGCACGAGATCTTCCAGCTCGACAACCGCTCGGGGCTGTCGAGCATCCTGTCGGGGCGCTCCGACCAGGGCGCGATTCAGCCCATCGCCGCCATGCCCAGCCTGTTCGTGCTGACCGCGGGCACCACGCCGCCGAACCCGCTCGAACTCGTCGAGCGCGCCGGCTTTGGCTTGCTGATGCGCGAGCTCACGGCCAAGTTCGATCACGTCGTCATCGACACGCCGGCCGCGGTCCACGGCGCCGACGCTAGCGTCATCGCGGCCCGCTCCGGCGCCGCGCTGATCGTGGCGCGCAAGGACAAGAGCCACTTCTCGACGCTGCAGGAACTGGTCGCCAGCTTTGCCGGAACGCCTGCGCAACTGGCCGGCGTGGTCTACAACGAGGCCTGACCGTCCCGCAGGAGCCCCACGATGCTGCCCGCCGCCGCCCTGAAGCACCCCGTCGCGCCGTTCGGCATCCTGGCTCTGGGCGCGCTTGTGCTGTACGTGCCGTCGTTCCGCGACCTGATGGATGGCATCTGGGGCTCCGACCAGCAAGGCCACGGCCCGCTGGTGCTGGCCATCGCGTTGTGGCTGCTGTGGCGCAAGGGCGATGAGCTGCTGGCCCTGCCCGAGCAACCCGCGCGCGTCGCCGGCTGGGGCTGTTTCGGCATCGCGATGCTGCTTTACGCCTTCGGGCGCACGCAGGGCATCCAGATGTTCGAGGTCGGCTCGCTGATCTGGCTCGTGGTGTCGGCGCTGCTGCTGTTCCGCGGCCAGGCGGCGGTGAAGCTGGTCTGGTTCCCGCTGTTCTTCATGCTGTTCATGGTGCCGCTGCCCGGCGTGGCCGTCGACACTCTGACGCAGCCCATGAAGCTGGCCGTCAGCACCGTGGCCGAGTTCATTCTCTGGAACGTCGGCTACCCCGTCGCGCGCACCGGCGTCATCCTGCAGGTGGGGCCGTACCAGCTGCTCGTGGCCGATGCCTGCGCCGGCCTGAACACGCTGCTCACTCTCGAGGCACTGGGCCTGCTCTACCTGAACCTGGTGCGCCACGAATCTGCCGCGCGCAACATCACGCTGGCCATCCTCATCGTGCCGATCAGCTTTGCCGCCAACGTCATCCGCGTGATCACGCTGACGCTGATCACCTACCACTTCGGCGACGAAGCCGGCCAAGGCTTCCTGCACGGCTTTGCCGGCATGGTGCTGTTCATGGCGGCGCTGATGCTGATCATCGCGGCCGACACCGCCACGCGCGCCTTCGTGCGCACGCGCGGCCTGCAGGCGGCCTGATCATGATGGGCTTGTCGCGGCCTGTGGCGCAGGCACTGGCGATGGTGGTTGCCATGGTGCTGGTGGCGCTGCTGTCGCAGGCCGGCAAGCCGGTGCACAAGCTCGCCGACCAGCGCGTGCGCTTCGACCTCGAGAAGGTGGTCCCTGAGCAGTTCGGCGACTGGCGGCTGCTGCGCGCCGGCGGCGTGGTGCTGCCCGACCCGAGCGTGCTCGCCAACCTGCAGCGGCTGTACACGCAGACCTTGTCGCGCGCCTACGTCAACAGCCGCGGCACCGTGATCATGCTGTCCATCGCCTATGGCGACGATCAGCGCGCGACCATAGCCGTGCACTACCCAGAAGTCTGCTACCCGGCCCAGGGCTTCCAGGTGCGCAGCAACCGGGTCGACTCGGTGGTCACGCCCAACGGCACGCTGCCCGTGCGGCGGCTCGAGACCGAGCTGTCACGCCAGCGCTATGAGCCGGTGACGTACTGGGTGACCATCGGCGATCGCATCTCGCTCGGCGGCTTCGAGCGGCGGCTGATCGAGCTTGAATACGGCCTGCAGCGCGTCATCCCCGACGGCCTGTTGTTCCGTGTGTCGTCGATCAACCGCGACTCGCCCCAGGCCTTCCGCGACCAGGACGCCTTTACGCGCGATTTGCTGGCCGCGTTGCCGCAGCTCAGCCGCGAGTGGCTGGCCGGCAACCCGGCATGGCTGGCAGCGGCGCCGCAGCCCTGAGCCATGGCTGCGGACGGCCAAGGGCGCCTCGGCGTCGTCGCCTGCGCCTTTGGTCCGCACCGGTGGCCGGCAGGTCAATGAGATCGCTCTCGGAGGGCCTCGTTGTCTGAACGACTGCTCGTCGTCGCCGATCAGTTGCCGTACCCGCCGCGCAACGGTGCGACGCTGCCGCTGTGCCATTACCTCGCGCAGTTGGCACGCACGCACGAGGTCCGGCTGGCGCTCTTGCGTGACGAGAGTCGACCGTTCGATGAAGGCCAGCGTGCCGAAAACGAGCGCCGCTTCGGACCCCTGCTTGAGGCCACCTTCACGCGGCGCGGCGCGGCCGCACGAATCGCCGATGAACTGAGTGGCCGCGGCATGTTCCGACACGGCTGGGTCGCGGCGGACACGAGCGCCTTCAGCGAGTTGGCCGCGCAAAGCCCCGATTGGTGCACGGCGCCCGTGCTGGTGTCGCCGATGAGCGCGCTGGCGCGCTGGCGGTCACTGCGGATGGCGCTGCCGAACTGGCGGCCGAGGCGCACCGTGGCTGCGGTCCACGACTGCACTTCGGCCGAGTACCTCTGGTACTGGCGGTCACCCCAACGGGACGCTTCGGGTCGCATCAAGGCCTGGAGCTACTGGTTGCGCGTGCCGCTGGTGGCGCGTGCGGAGGCGTCCTTGCTGGCCGATGCCGATCGCGTGCTGGTGCAGACGCAAGCTGATCTGAGGGCTGTCGAGCGCCTGGTCGGTGCGGCAACTGCAGCGCGCACGGTGTTGACACCGAACGGCGTGCGAGCGGACTTGTTCGAAGTCGAGGCGCCAATCGCCACTGCCCCCGTTGTGCTGTTCGTGGCCGAGCTCAGCGGCGAGTACGGGGCGATTGCCGAGTGGCTGCTGCGCAGCGTCTGGCCCCGAGTGCATGCTGCAGCGCCGGACGCGAGGCTCACGATCATCGGGCGCGGTGCTGACGCCGAACTGCGGCGTGACCTGGCCGTGACGGCGGGTGTCGATCATGTCGAGTTCGCCGCCGACTTGGCGCCGTTCTACGCCCGCAGTACGGTCGTCTGGAGCCCCTTGTGGAAGGGTTTCGGGCTGATCAACAAGTCGCTCGAGGCCATGGCGGCGGCGCGCGCAGTGGTCGGCGGCCGCGCGGCCTTCAATGGCATTGCCGGCTTTGCCGACGGAGTGCACGGCTTGGGTGTGTCGCGGCCAGATGCCGAGTTGATGGCCGCCGCCACCCTGGCGTTGCTGAGTGAACCCGCGCGCGCACAGGCTATCGGGTTGGCAGCACGCGACCTCGTGCGCGGCTTTCGGTGGGAGCGCACCGCTGACCTCATCCGTGAAGCGCTTTCCGACCCGATCGCCCCACCAGACGGTCTTGCGCTGACGGCGTTTGGGGCATCGCGATGAAGCCCCGAACCTTGGTTCCGCCTCGGATGCCGATGCGCCGTCACCGGCCGGTGTCGATGATGCGGCCGCGGGCGGCGTCGTTGCCCGCCGAAGGTGCGTGGCTCTTCGTCGCACAGTTCGCCGCCTACGTGCTGCTGATGGGCCTGGCCTTCACGGCACAGTCCGGTCTGATCAAGGCCCTGGGCAACGTCTACGCCGTCGTCATCTTCGGGCTCGTGGCCTTTGCCTGGGCCATGCGCCGCTATCCGCCGTCAAACTGGTCGACGGCCGTGGTGCTGAGCTACGTCGTGTACCTCACGGGCATCACCTGCAGCGTGGCCGTGAACCCCGACCAGATCGAATGGGGTGATCTGGTCAAGATCTCGCTGGTGCCGGCCTTCATGATCTTCGGCGCGGCCTTCGAACGCGGCCGCGTCGCGCGCGGCGAGCCGGTGCTGTGGCAGCGCGGCGGTGTGCGCGTGATGCTGGTGCTGCTGATCGTCGTGCCGCTGGCGACTTGGGGCGCGCAGCTGCTTCAGAGCGGCTTCCAGATCGACGGCATCCGTGAGACCTCAATCTTCGCCAACCGGAACAACGCCGCTGTCTATGCAGTCACCGTGCTCGCCATGGTGACGGCCATCATGGGGCGCCCGGTTCGAAGCCTCTTGGTCTTCATGGCCGTCGGTGTCATGTTCGGCACCCTTGGGGTGCTGCTGGCGGTGATCATCGCGTTGGCACTCACGGTGGCGAGGCCGCGCGAATTGCTGACGCTTGGGATTCTGATCGCCGCCTTGTGTGCAGGCTACTTGATCTGGCCCGAGGAGAAGCCCTTCGTTCGCTTCACGCCCGTGATCGACAGCATCCGCTACATCATCGACGGCCGCATCAAGCTGCACAGCACGACCTTCGGCGAGCTGGTTCTCCTGCTCAAGACACAGGACCTGTCGTTCGTCTTCCGCCTCAAGCACTGGGTCGATCTGCTGGCGATCTGGAGCCAGAGCGACGTGTACCACTGGCTTTTTGGCTTCGGTGTGGGCTCGGCGCTGCTGCAGTCGGACATGCGCATGGTGCCGCACAACGACTACCTGCGGCTGTTGTTCGAGTTTGGTCTTGTCACCCTGGCCGGCTTCCTCGCCATGCTGGCGCTGGTGTTCGGGCGCCTGGGTCGTCGCTGGGAGACGGTTCCCCTGTTGGCCGTGACGATCTATCTGTTCTCGGAGAACCTGATCCATAACTACACGGCGATGGCCTTCTTCTTCTTCAGTGCCGGCGTGCTGGCGGAGCGCGTGGCCCGGGAACGTGCCGCTGCTGGGCGGCAATGACGCGGCTGCTCAACGTCAACACCTATCACTACCGGCGTGGCGGCAGCGACGTCGTCTACTTCGAGCACGGCGCGATGCTGCAGTCGATGGGGTTCGACTGCGGCTGGTTCGCGATGCAGCACCCGAAGAACGAGCCCACGCCCTGGAGCGAGCACTTCATCGACGAGATCGAGTTCGGCCACGACTACAGCCTGGCGAAGAAGCTCGTGATGGCAGCCAAGGTGGTGTGGTCGTGGGAAGCGCGCGACAAGCTCGCGCGGCTGCTGGATCGCTTTCCCGCCGACATCGCGCACCTGCACTGCATCTACCACCACCACTCGCCGGCGATCCTGCCGCTGCTGGCCGAGCGTGGCGTGCCGGCGGTGATGACGGCGCACGACCTGAAGATCGCCTGCCCCAACTACAAGATGCGCAACGCAGGCGGCCCCTGCGAGCGCTGCAAGGACGGCTCGGTGCTGAACGTGCTGCGCCACCGCTGCGTGCAGGACTCGTTCGCCGCCAGCGCGGTGGTGGCGGTGGAAAGCGGCCTGCACCGGGCGCTGGGCACCTGGCAACGGCACCTCGCGGCCGTCGTCTGCCCGAGCCGCTTCTTCGTCGACAAGTTCGTCGAGTGGGGCTGGCCGCGCGAGCGCTTCGTGCACGTGCCGAACTGGGTCGATGCCGATCGTTTCGAGCCTGGTTTCGAGCCCGGGGGCTACGCGCTGTACTTCGGCCGGCTCATCCTCGACAAGGGCTTGGCCAAGGTGGTGCGCGCTGCCCATGCCGCCAGGCTGCCGCTCAAGCTGGCGGGCACCGGGCCCGACGAGGCGGTGCTGAAGGCCCTGGTGGCCGAGCTCGGCGCCGAGGTCGAGTTCCTGGGCTACCGCAGCGGCAGCGAGCTGCACGACGTGGTCCGCGGCGCGCGCTGCGTGGTGCTGGCCTCGGAGCTGTTCGAGAACGCGCCGATGATGCTGCTCGAGGCCATGGCGCTGGGCAAGCCGGTGGTGGGCGCGCGCATTGGCGGCATCCCCGAGGTCGTGATCGAGGGCCACACCGGCTGGCTCTTCAGCAGCGGCAGCGTGGCGGAACTGGCCGAGCGGCTGGCGGCCGTGAAGGCCCTGCCTGACGCGCAACTGGCGGCCATGGGCCGAGCGGCGCGCCGGCACGTCGAGCAGGCCTTTTCGCGCCAGCGCTACCTGGATGCCATGCTGGCCTTGTACGCCCGGCTCGGCGTGGCGCTGCCCGAACCCGTGCGCGCTGCATGAAGCCCACCCTGCGCATCCTGGGCATCCGCGGCGTGCCGGCCGCGCACGGTGGCTTCGAGAGCTTCGCCGAGGCCTTGTCGCTGCACCTGGTGGCCGAGGGCTGGCGCGTCATCGTCTATTGCCAGGAAGATGGCGCCGGTCCCGTGCGTGATAAGGCCTGGTGTGGTGTCGAGCGCGTGGTGATTCCGGTGCGTGTGCCCGGCACGCCGGGCGCCATGGTCTTCGACTGGCTCAGCATCGGCCATGCGCGGGCGCAGCACCGTGCGGCACGGCATCGTGGCGAGCCCGACGGGCTGTGCCTCACGCTCGGCTACAACACGGCCGCCTTCTGCCTGCGGCTGAAGGCGGCGGGCATGCGCAACGTCATCAACATGGACGGCATCGAGTGGCGGCGCGCCAAGTGGGGTGCCGCGGCCAAGGCGTGGTTCTGGCTCAACGAACGGGCCGGCTGCTGGTTCGGTGACCACCTCGTGGCCGACCACCCGGAGATCGCCGCTCATCTGGCCACGCGCACCGCCGCGTCGCACATCACGGCCATCCCGTACGGCGCCGAGGCCGTCGTGCCGCGGCATGAACCCGAGGTGCTGCTGGCGCTGTCGCGGCTGGCCTTGTCGAGCGGCGGCTATGCGACGCTGATCGCGCGGCCGGAGCCCGAGAACTCCATCCTCGAGATCGTCGAGGCCTGGTCTGCACGGCGACGCGGCCTGTTGCTGGCCGTGCTGGGCCGCTACGACGACGGCGATGCCTACCACCGCCGCGTGCGGGCCGCCGCCGGGCCCGAGGTGCGTTTCCTGGGTGCCATCTACGACCGCGCCCTGGTGCCGCAGCTGCGCGCGCACGGCAGCCTTTACCTGCACGGCCACCAGGTGGGCGGCACGAATCCGTCGTTGGTCGAGGCGCTCGGCGCCGGCAATGCCGTGCTGGCGCACGACAACCGCTTCAACCGCTGGGTGGCGGGGCCCGGTGCGGGCTACTTCCGTGATGCGGTGTCATTGGATGCGTTGCTCACATCGGTGCTGGTGGATCCCGCACGCCTCGCGGCCATGGCCGAGGCCAGTCGCAAACGGCATGCCCAGGCTTTCACGCAGCTCGGTGTTCTGGGCCAGCACGCGGCCTTGCTGCAGCGCTGGCTGCCCGCAGCCGAATCGCGGGAAGGTGAACCGTATGACGCGGCGGGTTGATGCTCGGCAGGGGTGGCGCCTGCGGGTGGTGGACGTGCCGGACTGTGCTCAGGTCCACTTACGGTCGGGTCCGATCGACGAAACCGTCGCGCGCGAGAAGAGTCAGCGCCTCTGTGTCGGCTGTGCCCATGCCGTGCCAAGCCCACTCGGGACCCACGCGCCGGAGTTGCCCGACACCCACACCGATGTTGGTGCGGTAGTTGTCCCATGGCACACTGGTGTTCAGCCAGTAGTCACCTCCTCCACCTGCCAACAGGGCAGCGGCGGTACCGGGTGGGAGGCTGCGGCCATCGGGGGCGACCGCGCGCGCCTGGAACAGCATCAGCATTCCGCACAGTGGCTCGCCACTGAGGATCACCCGACCCTGCCGCGGCCAGAAGTGGTAAGCGCGGTCGGCG
This sequence comes from Rubrivivax sp., assembly GCA_044345715.1. Classification (GTDB taxonomy): domain Bacteria; phylum Pseudomonadota; class Gammaproteobacteria; order Burkholderiales; family Burkholderiaceae_C; genus Rubrivivax. Next base: position 1,229 of record JBIJAP010000085.1, on the reverse strand, counting down.
CCAAAGCCGACGCGCACCAGGCCCGCCGCCACGGGCTTGACTTCGGCCGGGGCGTTTTCGGCGCCGGCGTAGTCGGCACGGAAGGCAGCGCCTTCGATGTCGCCTTGCTGCACGCGTTGCCAACGTCGGGTGCCACCGCTTTCGACGCACAGCAAGGTCTGGGTCGCACGCAGTTCCAAGCGCTGGCTGCCCGCCGGCGCGCCGTCGATCCAGAAGGCCTGGGCCCAGCCGGTGAACGCCTTGAATCCAGGCGGCAACGCGTTGCCGTGATCAAGTTTGCTTTTCTCACGCCAGTCGTATCCTGGGGGGACGCCTGCCGGAATGGCCTCGTGCGGTGTCCCGAAGGGTCGAGACACCCGAAGGAGCGTCTCGATGGGCAAGCCCAGCGCGAGATGGCCGGCCGGCAGCGACGCGACGCGTTGAGCGCTGGAGTCAGCCGCGGACGGCGGCGTGCTGCCACCAGCCTCGGCAGCGCTTGTCTCGCCGCCGCCACAGGCAACGAGCAGCAGGCACAGCAGGCTTGCAGAAAGAGCCATCGGCAATGGCCGCGAGCGGCGCACAGAAGCACAGGAAAGAGTGTAGGTCATGCCGGTCGATGGGCCTGTCTTGCAGATCCCTTGTCTTCGGCAGCAAATGGCCAAGCTACAGACCTGCTTTGCGCACGGGCACGCGGGAGTCGCTCGCCGTGAACAAGCTTGTCGTGAGGAAGCGAAGCCTGTTGAGTGGGACGGCTTGGAACTTGCTCGGTCTTGTCGTGCCGCTGTTCGTGGCCGTCCTGGCCATCCCCTGGCTCATGACCTTGCTCGGGCTCGAGCGCTTCGGCTTCCTGGCCTTGGTCTGGGCTGTCGTTGGTTATGCCAGTGTGCTGGACCTCGGCATCGGCAAGACATTGATACGGCTCGTTTCGCGCCAGCTGGCGGACGGCGACCGATTGGGCGCCATGAACTTGGCGACCACGGCCGTCCAGTTGCTCGTGATGGTGGGTATCGCCCTGGGGCTCTTGCTCTTGCCGGTCGCCGAACTTGCCTTCTCACACGCCCAAGGGGCGTTGGCGCTGCCTCGCGACGAGGCGAGGGGCGCGTTGTGGCTCGTGGCCGCGCTGATGCCACAGGTGCTGCTGACCACCGCCCAAGTCTCGGTGATGAGCGCCTGGCAGGACTTCAAGGTGCTCAATCTGCTGCGCGCAGTGCTCAGCACCCTCACTTACCTGGCGCCGCTGGGCCTGGCGC
>JBIJAP010000504.1:0-2656 GCA_044345715.1 Rubrivivax sp. | reverse complement strand
GCGAAGCTGCCCTGCCGGCTGATGATCGACGCCAGCCACGCCAACGCCAGCAAGCAGCACCAGCGCCAGATCGATGTCGTGCGCGACCTCGCCTCGCAGCTGGCGGCCGGCAACCGCTGCATCTTCGGCGCCATGGTCGAGAGCCACCTGCATGCCGGCAACCAGAAGTTCACGCCGGGCAAGGACGACCCGGCCAAGCTGGCCTACGGCCAGAGCATCACCGACGCCTGCCTGGGCTGGGACGACAGCACGAACGTGATGGACGTGCTGGCGGCCGCCGTCAAGGCGCGACGGCGGCACTGAGCACGGCCGCCGTGGCGACGCCCGCCACCCATCCCACCTGCCGGCAGTGCGGCAGCACGGCGCTGCAGGACTGGGGCGCGATCTCCGACGCCACCACGTTTGCCGGTCAGACGCTGCCGCAGCCGCTGGCGGGGGGCCGGCTGTGGTTCTGTGCCCACTGCGCGCTCGGCCAGCGCCAGCCGGTGCTGGCGGCCGAGGCCTACGAGCAGCTCTACGCCGCGGCGCCACCCGATGTCTGGCAGCCCGGCGCCACCTTGCGCGGCGACCAGCAGCGCGTGGTCGAGCAGTTGCTGGCCGCTGGCACGCCGACCCGCGTGCTCGACGTGGGCTGCTACGACGGTCGCTTGCTGGCCACGCTGCCGCCCGGCACCGATCGCTGTGGCATCGAGGCCTCGGCGGCTGCGGCCGCGCAGGCGGCCGGGCGCGGCGTGCGGGTGCTGGCGGATCGCTTTTCGGCGCTGCGCGAGCTGGCAAGCCAGCCGGGCCGCTTTGATGCCATCGCGGCCGTCGACGTGATCGAGCACGTGCACGAGCCCCATCACCTGTTGGCCGACATGGCAGCGCTGCTGGCGCCCGGTGGGCGGCTGGTGCTGTCCACCGGCTCCATCGAGGCCGCGGCCTGGCAGCGCTGCGGCGGCACCTACTGGTACGGCGCGTTTCCCGAACACCTCAGCTACATCGGCCCGGCCTGGGCCCGGCAGCAGGCCGAGCGCCTGGGGCTGCGGCTGGCGGTGGCCGAGAGCTTCCGCTATGACGCGGCCTTTGCAGCCGACGACGTGCCCGCGGCCGAGCAGCGCTTCGAGCGCCGCGTGCGCCGGGCGCGCTGGGCGCGGCGGCTCGGCCGGGTGGCGCCGGGGCTGGAGCGCCGGCTGGTGCGCCGGCTTGTGTGTGGCGTGCCCGGCTTGTTTGCCGATCACGTGCTGCTGGTCTTCGAGCGGCCACGCTGAGCCAAGCCCGCACGCGACGCGGCCACGCCGGGGCAGAATCGACGCACCCCGACTGAAGCGACCGAGCCGCGCCATGGAAGTTCCTGTTCTCGAAACACCCCCTGCGACCAAGGTCCATCTGATCGGCGGCGAGAAGGGCGGCGTCGGCAAGTCGATGGTGTCGCGCCTCTTGGCGCAGCACTTCATCGACAACGAGCTGCCCTGGATCGGCTTCGACACCGACCGCTCGCACGGCTCGCTGCTGCGCTTCTATACCGACTACGCCAACCCCGCGCTGGCCGACCGCTTCGAGGCCCTAGACAAGATCATCGAAAGCGCCGTCGAACAGCCCGGCCGCCGCGTGCTCGTTGACCTGGCCGCGCAGACCCATGATCCGCTGGTGAAGTGGATGGACGAGTCCGGCGTGCTCGACATGGCCGATCTGTCGGGTCTGGTGCTGCAGTACTGGCACGTCATGGACTCCGGCCGCGACTCGGTCGACCTGCTTGAGCGGCTGCTCGACCGCTTCGGCCAGCGCCTGCACTACGTGCTGGTGTGCAATGAACTGCGCGGCGACGATTTCGGCATGCTCGAACGCTCGGGCCAGCTCGAGCGTGCGCTCGACCTGGGCGCCAAGGTCATCCGCATCCGCCGCCTGCACGACGCGGTGGTGCAGAAGATCGACGCGCGCAACGCCAGCTTCTGGTCGGCGCGTTACCTCACGGGACTCGATGGCCCGGGCCTGGGCCTGATGGAACGCCAGCGCCTGAAGATGTGGCTGGCCCACGCCTACAGCGAGCTGGCCAAGGCCGAGCCCTGAGTCGATGCGCCGCTGCGCCGCTGAGGTCGCTCAGCCCTCGCGCTGCAGGCGCTCGCTCTTCCAATAGACGTCGTCGCCGCCCAGCCCGTCGAGGTTGGCGCGGTTGAGCACGCGCGCCAGTACGAACATCAGGTCTGACAAGCGGTTGAGGTACTGGCGCGGCGCCTCGTTCACGGCCTCGGCCGCCGCCAGCGCCACCACACTGCGCTCGGCGCGGCGCGCGATGGTGCGGCTCACGTGTGCCAGCGAGGCGCTGCGCGTGCCGGCCGGCAGAATGAACTCCTTCAGCCGCGGCAGCTGCTCGTTGTGCTGCGCCAGCGCCTCGTCGAGCTGCAGCACGGCGGCGGGCTTGAGCAGCTCGAAGCCGGGGATCGACAGCTCGCCGCCCAGGTTGAACAGCTCGTGCTGCACCACCACCAACAGCGTGCGCACCTCGGCCGGCAGCGGCTCGGCCAGCAGCACGCCAAGGCTGGAGTTGAGCTCGTCGACGTCGCCCATCGCGGCCACGCGCAGGTGGCTCTTGGGCACGCGGCTGCCGTCGCCCAGGCCGGTGGTGCCGTCGTCTCCGGTGCGGGTGGCGATCTGGGTCAGGCGGTTGGCCATGGTG
>JBIJAP010000503.1:0-2664 GCA_044345715.1 Rubrivivax sp. | reverse complement strand
CAGATCGGCCACCGACGTGGCCAGGCACAGGATGGCCATCACCTCGGAGGCCACGACGATGTCGAAGCCGTCTTCGCGCACGAAACCGTTGCCAGGGCCGCCCAGGCCCACCGTGATGTGGCGCAGCGCGCGGTCGTTCATGTCCATCACGCGCTTGAGCGCGATGCGCCGCGTGTCGATGTCGAGCGCGTTGCCGTGGTGGACGTGGTTGTCGAGCGTGGCCGCGAGCAGGTTGTGGGCAGCGGCCACGGCGTGGAAGTCGCCATTGAAGTGCAGGTTGATGTCCTCCATTGGCACCACCTGCGCACGGCCGCCACCGGTGGCGCCACCCTTCAGGCCAAACACCGGCCCGAGCGAGGGCTCGCGCAGCGCGATCAGCGCCTTCTTGCCGATGTGGTTGAGCGCATCGCCCAGGCCCACCGTGGTGGTGGTCTTGCCCTCGCCGGCCGGCGTGGGGCTGATGGCCGTGACGAGGATCAGCTTGCCCTCGGGCCGGCCCTCGAGGCTGTTGACGAAGGGCAGCGACAGCTTGGCGCGGTGGTGGCCGAAAGGCAGCACGTGCTCAGCTGCAATGCCCAGGCGGCTCTGCGCCAGCTCGACCACCGGCTTGAGCGTGGCGCGGCGCGCGATGGCGATGTCGGAGAACGGGTCCTCGGTCACGGGGCTCTGGGTCATGGTGGGGGTCTCCTCGGGCGCGGATTGTGAGGGCGCTGCCGCCGGTGTTCGTGCCCACCGCGCTCGCACAATCGAGCCGTGAGCCAGCCCAGCCTGTTCGAGACCGATGGCATCGCGCCGGCTGGCGCCGTGGCCGCGGCGGCCACCAGCCCCGCACTGCAGGCGCTGGCGGCTCGGCTGCAGCAACGCTGGCCGGGTCGGCTGCATCTGGGCACCTCGTCATGGCACTTTCCGGGCTGGGCCGGTCTGGTCTGGGACCGCGCCTATCCCGAGGCCCTGCTCTCGCGCGCCGGCCTGCCGGCCTATGCGACACACCCGCTGCTCAACGCCGTCAGCCTGGACCGCGCCTTCTACAGGCCCCTGGCCGAGGCGGAATACGCGCGGCTGGCGGCGCAAGTGCCCGGCGGGTTCCGCTTCGTCGTCAAGGCCCCTGCCCTGCTGACCGATGCCCAGCGCCGCGACGCTGGCAGCGCCGCCCCGCTGGGCGACAACCCCGGTTTCCTCGACCCCGTGTTGGCCGCCGACACCGTGGCCCTGGCAGCAGCCCGAGGCCTGGGCGCGAAGCTGGGGGTGCTGGTGCTGCAGCTTTCGCCGCTGCCCGCGCGCTGGCTGCGCGATCCGGCCGCACTGCACGCGCGCCTGGCCGATTGCGTGCACGCCTTGCATTCGCCGCTGGCGGCGATGGCGCCCGAGGCGCAGCTGGCGCTGGAACTGCGCGATCCGGCTCTGCTGACACCCGACCTGGCCGCCTTGCTGCGCGACATCGGCGTGCGCTACACGCTCGGCCTGCACGACCGCATGCCCGCCATCGACGCACAACTGCCGATGCTGCGCGCCACCTGGCCTGGTGACCTGGTCTGCCGCTGGAACCTGCAGCGCGGCCAGCACTACGCCAATGCGCGCGACCGCTGGGCGCCGTTCGACCGGCTGCAGGCTGAAGACGAACCCACACGCCAAACGCTGGCCCGCGTGATGCGGGCCACGCTGGACGCAGGCCACCGCGTGTTCGTGACCATCAACAACAAAGCCGAGGGCAGCGCGCCGGCCTCGGTGCAGGCGCTGGCAGTGGCGCTCGGGGTCACGGGTCTGGCGCCTGCATGAAAAAAGGCCCCGAGCGGGGCCTTTGATCACCAGAACAATCACTGGCGGAGTCGGAGGGATTCGAACCCTCGATTCGCTTTTGGCGAATACTCCCTTAGCAGGGGAGCACCTTCGGCCACTCGGTCACGACTCCGGCGAAGTGGCGCGCATTCTAGCTGCAGAACACGCTCCTCGATCGGGCTCAGGCCGCGGGCTGCTCCAGCCCGAAGGCCTTGTGCAGCGCGCGCACCGCGAGCTCCATGTACTTCTCGTCGATCACGACGCTGGTCTTGATCTCGCTGGTGGTGATCATCTGGATGTTGATGCCCTCTTCCGAGAGTGTGCGGAACATCGTCGCGGCCACGCCGACATGGCTCTTCATGCCAATGCCGACGATCGAGACCTTGCAGATCTTCGCGTCGCCGCGTACGTCGGCCGCGCCCACGGCGGGCAGCACCTTGGTCTTCAGCAGGTCGAGCGCGCGCGCGTAGTCGTTGCGGTGCACCGTGAAGCTGAAGTCGGTGCGGCCGTCGTGGCTGACGTTCTGAATGATGACGTCGACGTCGATGTTCGCGTCGGCCACCGGGCCCAGCAGCTGGTAGGCGATGCCGGGCTTGTCGGGCACGCCGATGATCGAGATCTTGGCCTCGTCGCGGTTGAACGCGATGCCGGCCACCACGGCTTGTTCCATCTTCTCGTCTTCCTCGAAAGTGATCAGCGTGCCCGAGACGGCTTCTTCGTCGAGCGGAATGTCCCAGGGCGTGAAGCTGGAGAGCACGCGCGTGGGCACGCGGTACTTGCCAGCAAACTCGACCGAGCGGATCTGCAGCACCTTGCTGCCCTGGCTGGCCAGCTCCAGCATCTCTTCGAAGCTGATGGTGGACAGCCGCCGGGCCTCGGGCACGATGC
>JBIJAP010000084.1:0-10782 GCA_044345715.1 Rubrivivax sp. | reverse complement strand
CGCCACCGAGAAGCTCTCAGAAGGCGCGTTGGTCACCGTCAGCTGCGCCGAGGGCGACACCGGCTTCATCTACGACGGTCTGATCGAGACCGAGATCACCGACGTCGTGCGCGGCGAGATGCCGTACTGCCCGATCAAGATCATGATGAACGTCGGCAACCCGACACTGGCCTTCGACTTTGCGCAGATGCCCAACAGCGGCGTCGGCCTGGCGCGGCTGGAGTTCATCATCAACAACAACATCGGGGTGCACCCGAAGGCCATCCTCGACTACCCCAACATCGACGCCGACCTGAAGAAGGCCGTCGAGAGCGTGGCGCGCGGCCATGCCAGCCCGCGCGCCTTCTACGTGGACAAGCTCACCGAGGGCGTGGCCACGATCGCCGCCGCCTTCTGGCCGAAGCCGGTGATCGTGCGCCTGAGCGACTTCAAGAGCAATGAGTACCGCAAGCTCATCGGCGGCACGCGCTACGAACCCGACGAAGAGAACCCGATGCTGGGCTTCCGCGGGGCCAGCCGCTACATCAGCGGCGACTTCGCCGACGCCTTTGCCATGGAGTGCGAGGCGCTGAAGCGCGTGCGCGTCGACATGGGGCTGAGCAACGTCGAGGTGATGGTCCCCTTCGTGCGCACCGTGAGGCAGGCGGAGCGCGTGAAGACGATGCTGGCCGAGCGCGGCCTCAGGCGCGCGGCCGAAGGCGGCACCGACGGCCTGCGGCTCATCATGATGTGCGAGGTGCCGAGCAACGCCATCCTGGCCGAGCAGTTCCTCGAGCACTTCGACGGCATGAGCATCGGCAGCAACGACCTGACGCAGCTCACGCTGGGCCTTGATCGCGACAGCGGCCTGGAGCAGCTCGCGCACGACTTCGACGAGCGCGATCCGGCGGTGAAGGCGCTGATCTCGCGCGCGATCACGGCGTGCCGGGCCACGGGCAAATACGTCGGCATCTGCGGCCAGGGGCCGAGCGACCACCCTGACTTCGCCGACTGGCTGGCGCAGGAGGGCATCGTGTCGATCTCGCTGAACCCCGACTCGGTGATCGAGACCTGGCTGCGTCTGTCCAAGAGCTGACGGCAGCCCGCCTTCGGGCGGTTCTGCAGGCTGCGGCCTAAATCGAAAGCCCTTGTCGACACCAGGGTTGTCTAGTGCAAACCTAGGGAAAGACCTATCGGGGGATGTGCGGCAACGCACGGCGAACGTCAGAAAGTCGTAAGCGCCCCCGCCAACAGTCCGCGTCAGCTTCCCACAAGGCCTCAAGGGCCACCATGCTGACGTTTCTCAACGCCGTTCAAGTGATCCTGTATGTCGCGCTGCTGGCCCTGGTGGGCCAGGGCGTGCTGTTCGTGCTTGCCGGCGACAAGCGTGAGAGCAACCTGTTCTACACACTGCTGCGCGTCATCAGCAAGCCGTTCACGCTGCCGATGCGCAAGATCACGCCGAAGCAGGTGGCCGACCACCACGTGCCGATCGTTACGTTCTTCTTTCTCGTCATCGTCTACGCGATCGTCACCTTCGAGCGCGCCGACCTCTGCGTCACTTCCAACTTGGTCGGGCAACCGGGCTGCCGATGAAATCGTTCGACTACCTCGCGCTGAAGTGGCGTGCCATCGGCCTGATCGTCATCGGCCGGCGAGAGCGTGCACTCTCGCTGTTCGAACAGATGGCCGGGCGCTGGTCCGACGATGTGTACGTGCTGGCCAGCCGCGTGCACCTGCTCACTGAACTCGGCCGCAGTGCCGAGGCGCTGGCCGTGTCTGATCGGCTGGTGGTGGTGCAGCCCGACAACGCCCATCACTGGTTCAACCGTGGCTTCATGTTCGAGGCCGCTGAACGCTGGGATGAAGCGCTGGCCTCGTTCAAGCGCGCCACCGAACTCAGCCCGCTGCTCGACCGCGCCTGGTACGGCCTCGGTCTCGTGCTCATTCGCCTGCAGCGCTACGACGAGGCCGTCGAAGCGCTCAAGCGCAACACTGAACTGCAACCGATGAGCCCCTACGGCTGGTATCAGCTGGCCCGGGTGCACGTCGACCGCCAGAAGCCCGAAGAGGCCGTGAAGATCATCCGGCATCTCCAGGGCTTCGAGCCCAAGGTGGCGGCGCAACTCGCCCGCGAGACCGGGCTCGTGCCGCCGCAGCCCACGCTTTGACGGCTGCGTGCCCCTTGCTGGGCACAGGCGTTACCGAGTTGTTTGTGTGAGAGAGACAGGCCCAGTCCGGGTCGAGAACCAAGTAAGGGGTGACAGCATGCAGGTGAGTGAGAACCACCAGCGATACTGGTCGAAGAACCTCAGGATCACCGCGATCCTGTTGTCGATCTGGTTCGTTGTGACATTCGTCGTGAGCTTCTTTGCTCGCGATCTGAACTTCAATTTCTTTGGTTGGCCGTTCAGCTTCTACATGGGCGCGCAGGGATCGTTGTTGGTCTACATGGCCATCATCTGGTACTACGCCCACTACATGAACAAGCTCGACCAAGAGCACGGCGTTGCCGAGGAGGAATGACATGGCTGGCCTGAGTTTTGAGCCGGAAACCGGCGTATCGAACAAAGAAGCCAACGCGGCTTTCAAGAAGGGTCTCAACAAGGTGTACGGCTGGTACACCGGGGGCTTCTTGGCTTTCGTGGTCGTCCTGGCGATCGCCGAGCAAATGGGCTTGGGTCGCGGTGCCATCGGCATCGTGTTCCTGCTTGCCACCGTGGGCCTGTATGCCGGCATCGGCATCATGAGCCGCACCAATGACGCGGCGGAGTACTACGTCGCTGGCCGTCGCGTGCCTGCCATCTACAACGGCATGGCCACAGGCGCTGACTGGATGAGCGCTGCCTCGTTCATCGGCATGGCTGGCACGCTGTACCTCACCGGCTACGGCGGCCTGGCCTTCATCATGGGCTGGACCGGCGGCTACTGCCTGGTGGCGCTGTTCCTGGCACCGTACCTGCGCAAGTTCGGTCAGTTCACGATTCCCGACTTCCTGGGCGCCCGTTACGAAGGCAACGCCGCCCGCTTCGTCGGCATCCTGATCGCGATCCTGGTGTCGTTCGTGTACGTGGTCGCGCAGATCTACGGCGTCGGCCTCATCACCACGCGCCTGTCGGGCCTGGCCTTCGAGATCGGCATTTTCGTCGGCCTCGGCGGCATCCTGGTCTGCTCGTTCATGGGCGGCATGCGTGCCGTCACCTGGACGCAGGTCGCGCAGTACATCATCCTGATCGTGGCTTACATGATCCCGGTGGTGTGGCTGTCGGTGAAGCAGACGGGCGTGCCGATCCCGCAAGTGGTCTACGGCGCCCAACTGGCCAAGATCACCGAGCGTGAAGCGCAACTCATTGCCGACCCGAAGGAGCAGGAGGTCCGCGCCATCTTCAAGCAGCGCAGCGATGACCTCGCCGCCAAGCTGAAGGACGTGCCGGCTGCCCTGGCTGCCGACCGTGCGGCCGCGCAGAAGAAGGTCGACGAGCTGAAGGCCGCCGCTGCGCCGCTGGCCGATGTGCAGGCTGCCGAGAAGGCATTGGCAGCGGTACCGGCCAACGAGGCTGCCGCCAAGACGGCCTGGACGGCGGCTAAGACGGCCGCCGATGGCCGCACCGGCCCTCTGGCCGGCATGCCGCGCCACGGGCAGCAGTTCGCGGGCGATCCGAACGGTGACGAAAAGGCGCAGGCCGCTTTCGACACCTCGCGCCGCAACTTCATCGGTCTGGTGTTCTGCCTGATGGTGGGTACGGCCGCGCTGCCGCACATCCTGATGCGTTACTACACCACGCCGTCGGTGAAGGAAGCCCGCTCGTCGGTGACCTGGTCGTTGTTCTTCATCTTCCTGCTGTACTTCACGGCGCCGGCTCTGGCGGTGCTGGTCAAGTACGAGGTGTTCAACGTCCTGGTGGGCACACCGTTCGACAAGCTGCCAGCCTGGGTTGGCTCCTGGGCGAAGGTCGATCCTGCGCTGCTGTCGATTGCCGACGTCAACAAGGACGGCATCCTGCAGCTCGGCGAGATGCGAATCGGCGGCGACATCATCGTGCTGGCCACGCCCGAGATCGCCGGCTTGCCTTACGTCGTCTCCGGCCTCGTGGCGGCAGGCGGCCTGGCGGCTGCGCTGTCCACGGCCGACGGCCTGCTGCTGACGATCGCCAACGCGCTGAGCCACGACCTGTACTACAAGATGATCGATCCCAATGCGCCAACGGCGCGCCGGGTGATGATCTCCAAGGTGCTGCTGTTGATCGTGGCCCTGTTGGCGGCCTATGTGGCTTCGTTGAAGATCGCCGACATCCTGTTCCTGGTTTCAGCAGCCTTCTCGCTGGCCGCGGCGGGCTTCTTCCCGGCGCTGGTACTCGGTATCTTCTGGAAGCGAGCCACCAAGTGGGGTGCCGTGCTGGGCATGATCAGCGGCACCGTGGTCACGTTCTACTACATGGCCACCACGCAACCCTGGATGCGCGGCCTGTTCAACGTGACCTCGCCAGTCGCCGACAACATGTGGTGGGGCATGCAGCCCATCGCTGCCGGCGTGTTCGGTGTGCCGCTTGGTTTTGCCGTGATCATCATCGTCAGCTTGCTGACGAAGGCCCCGGATCAGAAGATCCAGGAACTGGTGGAGCACGTGCGCTACCCGAACCTGGCGGGTTCGAAGTAAGGCACTGACTCGCTGTCGCTGTCGCGGGCGCACGGCGCCCGCGGCGCTGAGATCCCAAGGCCGCGCCCGCAAGGGCGCGGCCTTTTTCATGGGGCGGTCGGTGCCGGCTTGTTGATGCGCGTCAGGCACGGCGCCGGGCCTGCCGGCCTAGCATCGGGTTCATGAGCGAAACCCCTGCCAGCCCGGCCCGTTCGAGCCCGTCGACTTCGTTGCTAGGCCATCTGCGCGCCGAACTGGCGCAGCACATGCCGTTCTCGGCCATGAAGCCGGCGCATGTCGACGAGTTCCTCGCCGCGGCGTCGCAGCTGTACTTCGCGCCAGGCGAGGTGGTGCTCGATCCTTCCAGCGGGCCGGTGCAGGCCTTGCTGTACGTGCGCCGCGGCAGCGTCAGCGGCCGGCGCGGCGTGGCCGACACCACGGGCCCGATCGAATACGTCGCCGGCGATCTCTTCCCGGTGGGGGCCTTGCTGGCCAACCGCGCCGTCACCGCCACGTACACCACCAACGAAGACAGCTTCTGCCTGCGGCTGCCCGCGGCGGCGGTGCAGGCGCTGGTGCTGAAGAGCGCGCCCTTCGCCGACTTCCTGAACGGCCGCGTGCTGAGCTTCCTCGAGCTCTCGCGGCGCGCCACGCAGGCCGCGTTTGCATCGCAGACGCTGGCGGAGCAGTCGCTCGAAACCCGGCTCGCCGACCTGCCGCCCAAGACGCCGCTGTCCTGCGCGCCCGCCACGCCGCTGGCCGAGGCCCTGGGCACCATGCACGAGCGGCGCGTGGGCTCGATGCTGGTGCTGGGCGACGAAGGCCAGGTGCTCGGCATCCTCACGCGCCACGACATCCTCGGCCGCGTGACGCTGCCGCAGCGGCCCCTGAGCACACCCATCAGCGAAGTCATGAGCCAGCCGGTACAGACGCTGGACGTGCAGCACCGCTTGTCGGATGCAGCCATGCTGATGTCGCGCCACGGCCTGCGCCATGTGCCGGTGCTGCGCGAGGGCCGGGTCGTCAACATCCTCTCCGAGCGCGACCTGTTCGCGATGCAGCGGCTGTCGCTCAAGCAACTGGGTGCCAGCCTGCGCAGCGCGCCCGACGAAGCGACGTTGGTCATGCTGGCCTGGCGCATCCGCGAGTTCGCGCGCAACCTGCTCGGCCAGGGCGTGCATGCGCGGCAGCTCACCGAGCTCGTCAGCCACCTCAACGACCTGCTGTCCGAACGCCTGGTGGAGCTGGTCGCGGCCCGGCGCGGGCTCGACCTGACACGCGCCTGCTGGCTGGCCTTCGGCTCCGAGGGTCGTGGCGAGCAGACCGTGGCCACCGACCAGGACAACGGCCTGGTGTTCGACAGCGACGACGCCGAGCGTGATCGCCCCATGTGGCTGGCCTTCGGCCGCGAAGTCAACGAGGCGCTCGACCGTGCCGGCTACCCGCTGTGCAAGGGTGGCGTGATGGCCGGCAACCCGGCCTGCTGCCACACGCCTGCGGAGTGGGCCGAGCGCATCGGCCGCTGGATCGAGCACGGCGCGCCGCAAGACCTGCTCGACGCCAGCATCTACTTCGATCTGCGCCCGGTGGCCGGCCAGCTGGCGCTGGCGGCACCCTTGCAGCGGCTGATCGCGCAGGCGCCGGCGCGCGTGCCGCGTTTCCTCAAGCAGATGGCCGACAACTCGCTGCGCCGCGGCGTGCCGCTCAACTGGCGCGGGGGCCTCGACCCCCAGGAGGAGGGCGCGCACGCCTGGATCGACCTCAAGCTGCAGGGCACGGCCTTGTTCGTGGATGCGGCGCGGCTGTACGCGCTGGCGCACGGCATTGACGCGCGGGGCACACGCGCCCGCCTGGAAACCGCCGCGCCGCTGATGGGCGCGGCTGAACGCGAGGCCGACAGCTGGGTGGCGTCGTTCGAGTTCCTGCAGATGCTGCGCCTGCAACTGCAGCTCGGCCACCGCGGGCCGCTGCCCGGCCCCGACGACAACCCGAACCGCATCGACGTGAAGCAGCTCAACGACATCGACCGCCGGCTGCTCAAGGAGAGCCTGCGCGCCGCCCGCCACCTGCAGCAGCGCCTGCAATTGGACTACCAGCGGTGAACGCCCTGTCTCGCTGGTGGCAAGGGCTGACGGGTCCGCGCGCGGTGGTGGACGAGCAGCGCTGGGTGGTGCTGGACGTCGAGACCAGCGGCCTCGATGCCCAGCGGGCGCGCCTGCTCGCCATCGCGGCCCTGGGCGTGCACCGCGAGGGCGGCCGCTTCGTCATCGCCCCGGCCGACAGCTTCGAGGTCGTGCTGCGCTACACGCAGGCCGAAGAGGGCGCGCCCGACCGCGACAACATCCTGCTGCACGGCATCGGCGTCGGTGCGCAGCGCGACGGTGTCGCCCGGGCAGAGGCCCTGGCGCGCTTCGGGGCCTTCGTGGGCGATGCGCCCTTGCTGGCCTTCCATGCCCCGTTCGACCGCACGATGATCGAGCGCGCCTGCCGCCTGGAAGGCCTGCCGGTGCCACCCAACCCCTGGCTGGATCTGGAGCCACTGGCTGGCGTGCTGATGCCGAAGGTGCGCGCGCGCTCGCTCGACGAGTGGATGGCGGAGCTGGGCATCGTGTGTGCCGCGCGCCACGAGGCCGCGGCCGACACCATGGCCACGGCCGAGCTGCTGCAGCGGCTGGCGCCGCGCCTGTCGGTCGAGATTGGCCGCGGTGGTTTTGCCGCCGCGCAGCGCCTGGCGCACAACCGGCGCTGGGTGGCGGGCTGAAACGGCCAGGGCCGCGCTATACTAGTGGGCTTTCCTTGCCGCACCCGACCTCTGCCTTTGCCGGCAGAAACCCGCTGAAACAAGCTTTTGGCGGGCCGACGCACCGGGGCGGCTTCCGCCGGAACGACATGTCGTCGCTGCCGGTCATCCACAAGGAGAACCCATGCGTCATTACGAAATCGTGCTGCTGATCCATCCGGACCAGAGCGAACAGGTTCCGGCCATGCTGGAACGCTACAAGGGCCTCGTCACCGCAGCCGGCGGCAAGGTCCACCGGGTCGAGGACTGGGGTCGGCGTCAGCTGGCCTACATGATCCAGAAGCTCGTGAAGGCGCACTACCTCTGCCTCAACATCGAGTGCACGGCGGAAGTCCTGAACGAACTCGAGACCGGCTTCCGCTTCAACGACGCCGTGCTGCGCCACCTGACGGTGGGCCGCGACAAGGCCGAGACCGCCCCGTCGATCATGATGAAGGCCGTCGAGCGCGAAGAAGCCCGCAAGGAACGCGCGGAGGCCCAGGCCTGAAGACGGCGCCTCGTTGCCCGCAGGGCGTGCCGGCATGAACCGACTGGTTCTGCAAGCCACCCTGGTGCAGCGGCAGGCGATGCGCTACACCCCGGCCGGCCTTCCGGCCCTGGACCTGAGCCTCGCGCACAGCTCCACGGTCAGCGAAGACGGTCAGCCCCGGCAGGTGTCTTTCGAGATGCGTGCGGTGGCGATCGGGGCGGTGACGCGGTCGCTCGAGCCTCTGCCGCTGGGAAGCACCGGCACTTTCGCCGGTTTCCTGACCAGCCAGCGCAACGGACGCGGTCTGCTGTTCCACATCACCGAGGTCGAGATCGACGCCGCCCCTTCGGCCCCGCTCACCGACCCGGCCTGTTCCATCTGATCCATCTGTATTCAGCCAGGAGCTCATATGCCCCCGCCCCGTGGTAAAGGTCGTTTTTCCAAGGACAAGCGTCCCAAGCGCAACAGCCAGAGCCTGTTGTTCCGTCGCAAGCGCTTCTGCCGCTTCACCGTCGCCAACGTCGAGTACATCGACTACAAGGAAATCGACGTGCTGCGCGATTTCATCGGCGAGAACGGCAAGATCACGCCCGCGCGCCTGACCGGCACGCGCGCCTACTACCAGCGCCAGCTCACCGTCGCGATCAAGCGCGCGCGTTTCCTCGCGCTGCTGCCGTATTCCGACCAGCACAAGGTCTGACGGAGAAGCACCATGCAAATCATTCTTCTCGACAAGGTCGCCAAGCTCGGCAACCTCGGTGACGTCGTCAAGGTCAGGCAGGGCTACGCCCGCAACTTCCTGATCCCGCAGAAGCTGGCGCGCCGCGCCACCGAAGCGGCGATCGCCGAGTTCGAAGCCCGCCGTGCCGACCTGGAAAAGGCCGCTCAAGCCAAGCTCGACGCCGCACAGGCGCTGGGCGAAAAGCTGGCTGGCAAGACCGTGCGCATCGCCCAGAAGGCCGGCGTCGACGGCCGCCTGTTTGGCAGCGTCACCAACCAGGACATCGCCGAAGCCCTCGGCAAGATGGGCCTGGCGGTGGTGAAGTCGCAGGTGCGCCTGCCCGTGGGCCCGCTCAAGACCGTGGGCGAGCACACCGTGTCGGTGGCGCCGCACGGCGACGTCGTGGTCGATGTGACCGTGGTGGTGGTCCCGCAGGTCGACTGACGCTATCCTGCAGCCCTGACAAAGGCCGGCTCCGCCGGCCTTTGTCGTTTGTGCGGCTGCTTTATGCACAGGACACCCACATGTCCTACAGCCGATGTCCACAGCCCTGTCCTCCACCCGGCCCCGATCATGGACCTGCTGACCACCTCCCGAGACCCCGGTGCTGCGCGCGATGTCGAAGTCGAGCGCCTGCGCGTGCCACCGCACTCCACCGAGGCCGAGCAGAGCGTGCTCGGCGGCCTGCTGCTCGACAATCTGGCCTTCGACCGCGCCGCCGAGCTGCTGGCCGACAGCGACTTCTACCGCCACGAGCACCGGCTGATCTTCGGCGCCATCCGCGGCCTCATCCAGGCCGGCAAGCCGGCCGACGTAGTGACCGTGTTCGAGCACCTGCAGAGCCAGGGCAAGGCCGACGATGCCGGCAAGCTGAAGTACCTGAACGATCTGGCGCAGAGCGTGCCGAGCGCGGCCAACATGCGCCGCTACGCCGAGATCGTTCGCGAGCGCGCCATCCTGCGCAAGCTCATCGCCGCCAGCGACGAGATCGCCACCACGGCCTTCAACCGCGAGGGCCGCCAGGTCAGCCAGATCCTCGACGAGGCCGAGAGCAAGATCCTCAAGATCGGCGAGGAGGGCAATCGCCAGCAGCAGGGCCCGCAGCCGATGAGCGGCCTGGTGGTGGCGCTGATGGACCGCGTCAATGAGTTGTCCGAGAGCCAGGGCGGCGACGTGACCGGCGTGCGCACCGGTTACTACGACCTCGACAGCATGACTGCCGGCCTCCAGAAGGGCGACCTCGTCGTGTTGGCGGCGCGCCCGTCGATGGGCAAGACGGCGTTCGCGCTGAACATCGCCGAGCACGTGTGCATCAAGGAAGAGCTGCCGGTGCTGGTGTTCTCGATGGAAATGGGCGCCGCGCAACTGGCACTGCGCCTCGTGGGCAGCCTCGGCCGCATCAACCAGCAGAACTTGCGCACCGGCCGCCTGGCCGACGACGAATGGGGCCGTCTGGCCGACGCGGTGGAGAAGCTCGGCCGCGTCTCGATGTTCATCGACGAGACCTCGGCCCTGAGCGTGGCCGAGCTGCGCGCCCGCGCGCGGCGCATGGCGCGGCAGTTCGGCGGCACGCTGGGGCTGATCGTCGTCGACTACCTGCAGCTGATGAGCGGCTCGGGCGGCAACGAAGAAAACCGCGCCACCGAGCTGGGCGAGATCTCGCGCGGCCTGAAAGCGCTGGCCAAGGAGTTGCAGTGCCCGTTGATCGCGTTGTCGCAGCTCAACCGCAGCGTCGAGAGCCGCACCGACAAGCGGCCGATGATGAGCGACCTGCGCGAGTCGGGCGCCATCGAGCAGGACGCCGACATCATCATGTTCATCTACCGCGACGAGTACTACACCAAGGAGGCCTGCAAGGAGCCGGGTGTCGCGGAGATCATCATTGCCAAGCAGCGGAACGGCCCGGTGGGCACGGTGAAGCTCACCTTCCTGAAGCCGCTGACGAAGTTCGACAACCTGGCGCCCGGGGCCTCGTCGGAGTACTGAGTTCGCAGCGGGTGGGCAGCGCCAGGTGGATGGCTCCTGTCTGCCACGCATTGGGCGTACCAACAGGCTTCGACAGGCTCAGCCCGAACGGGGGAGAGGGTTTCGACAGGCTCAGCCCGAACGGAGGTCGAAGGGCGTACTAAACTGAAGTTCCGCACCCTGACTTAAGGCGTGGCGTAGCCAAGTGCTTG
>JBIJAP010000502.1:0-2672 GCA_044345715.1 Rubrivivax sp. | reverse complement strand
CACCACCACGAGGTTGCCAACGCCGGCCAGCTGGAGATCGGCACCAAGTTCAGCACGCTGCTGCAGCGCGCCGACTGGGTGCAGCTGCAGAAGTACATCATCCACAACGTCGCCCATGCCTACGGCAAGACGGCCACGTTCATGCCCAAGCCCATCGTCGGCGACAACGGCAGCGGCATGCACGTGCACCAGAGCGTGTGGAAGGACGGCAAGAACCTGTTCGCCGGCGACGGCTACGCCGGCCTGAGCGACTTCGCGCTGTACTACATCGGCGGCATCATCAAGCACGCCCGCGCGCTGAACGCCATCACGAACCCCGGCACCAACAGCTACAAACGCCTGGTGCCCGGCTTCGAGGCGCCGGTGAAGCTGGCCTACTCGGCCAAGAACCGCTCGGCCTCGATCCGCATCCCGTACGTGGCCAACCCCAAGGGCCGCCGTGTCGAGGCGCGTTTCCCGGATCCGCTGATGAACCCGTACCTGGGCTTCAGCGCGCTGCTGATGGCGGGTCTTGATGGCGTGGAAAACAAGATCCACCCTGGTGAAGCCGCCACCAAGGATCTGTACCACCTGCCGCCCGAAGAAGACGCGAAGATCCCGACCGTCTGTGCCAGCCTCGAGCAGGCGCTCGAGTACCTGGACAAGGGCCGCGCGTTCCTGACCAAGGGCGGTGTCTTCACCGACAGCTATATCGACGCCTACATCGACCTCAAGATGCAGGAAGTGACGCGCTTCCGCATGGCAACGCACCCGGTCGAGTTCGACATGTACTACTCGCTGTGATGACAGTGCGCTGAGCTCGACGCCGGCCCTCGGGCCCGCGCGCCGAACTCGATCACGGCCCCTGCGGGGGCCGTTTTTCATGGGGCCTGCCGTGGTGGGCCACAATCCTCGTATGCGCTGCAACACCCGATTCGCCGCTGGTGCCGCCGTGCTGCTGCAGACGGTGCTCGTGCCGTGGGCGGCTGCACAGGACTCGCGCACTGTCTACCGCTGCCCCGGGCCGCCGGTGCTGTACACCGACGCGCTCTCGGCGCAAGAGGCCCGCGACCGCAACTGCCGCACCATCGAAGGCGCCACTGTCACGGTGGTGCAGTCGCCGCCGCGGCGTGCGCCCCCGAATACGGCGTCGGCACCGGCCGGCGCGCGCCCTACCGGCGACACCCGCATCGACCCCGCTTCGCAGCGTGCGCGCGACGCCGACGCGCGCCGCATCCTGCAAGAGGAACTGCAGCGCGAGGAAGAGCGCCTGACGCAGCTTCGTGCCGAGTTCAACAACGGCGAGCCCGAGCGCCGTGGCGACGAGCGCAACTTCGCGCGATACCAGGAGCGCGTCGCCGAGATGCGCGCCGCCATCCTGCGCAAGGAAGCCGACATCGCGGCGCTCAAGCGCGAGCTCTCGAAGCTCGCGCCGTCGTGAACGCCCCAGGCGGGGCCGCCATGAACGCGGCTGCCCGCGACAACGGTCGCGAGTTCGACAACGACCCCGAACGCTTCGACGCCTTCGACCAGCTGGCCTCGATGGTGGCGCTGGTGCAAGCCGACGGCCATGTGCTGCGCGTCAATGGCGCGCTCGAGAATACGCTGGCCGCGTCGCGCCGCTCGCTGCAACGCAGCTCGCTGCTCGACTGGCTGGTGGAGCCGGCGCCGATGCGCGAAACGCTGCACGCGGTGGCGGGCAACTTCGTCACCACCAGCCGCTTCGACACCCACCTCAAGCGCGCCGGCGCCACCGACCTGCCGGTGCACGCCATCGTCACGCAGAGCGATCTACCCGGCTGCGTGCTGGTGGAGCTGATCGAGGTCGAGCAGCAGGCCCGTATCGACCGCGAAGAGCGCGCCCACACGCTGGCCCAGAGCAGCAAGGACCTGGTGCGTAACCTGGCGCACGAGATCAAGAACCCGCTGGGCGGCATCCGCGGCGCGGCGCAGCTGCTTCAGATGGAAGTGAACTCGCGTGAACTCACCGAGTACACGCAGGTCATCATCCACGAGGCCGACCGCCTGCAGAGCCTGGTCGATCGCCTGCTCGCGCCGCACCGGCGCCCGCACGTGGTGGCCGACGTCAACATCCACGAGGTCTGCGAACGCGTGCGTGCGCTGATCCTGGCCGAGCACCCGCGCGGCCTGACGGTGGTGCGCGACTACGACGCCAGCATCCCCGAGTTCCGCGGCGACCGCGAACAACTGATCCAGGCGGTGCTCAACATCGCACATAACGCGACACAGGTGCTGTCTGAGCGTATCGCGTCGGGCACGGCGCAGCTGCTGCTGCGCACCCGCGTGGCGCGACAGGTGACATTTGGTCGCCAGCGCTTCCGACTGGCACTGGAATTGCATATCGAGGACAACGGCCCTGGTGTGCCCGAGGACATCCGAGACCGCATCTTTCACCCGCTCGTGAGCGGGCGCGAGGGCGGCAGCGGACTCGGGCTCACGCTGGCGCAGACCTTCGTGCAGCAGCACAGCGGCACGATCGAATGCGACAGCATCCCGGGGCGGACGCTGTTCAAGATCTTGATTCCATTGCCCTAGCCGAGGGCGTCAACCATCAGGGAGTGCGACAGGCCCATGAAACCCATCTGGGTCGTCGACGACGATCAATCGATCCGCTTCGTGCTCGAGAAGGCGCTGGCCCGCGAGCAGTTTCCGGTGCGCGCCTTTGCCAGCCC
>JBIJAP010000083.1:0-10799 GCA_044345715.1 Rubrivivax sp. | reverse complement strand
CCTTCCAAGGCAAACATCGCCGCGTGGCAGAGGTTCCCCAAGGCGCTTCAATCGCACCATGTCCAGTCTCCTTGACCAGGCCTCGTTCAGCCCGAAAGCCATTCTGGGGTGCCTATGCATTCGTCAAATCAATGGCTGACATCGATGGCATCGATCCAGGGACCTCGCTTCCGTCGCCGAGCCAAAACTGGCGGCCCGCCGTCTCTGACGACGGGGACAGCCGGCGACCTGCGTCAGGCAGCAGCAGCCGCCGCCGCGATCACCTGACTGCGCAACCAGCGGTGCGGGGCCGAGTGCTGGATGCTGGCCGACCAGATCATCTGTACGCTGTAGCCGGGCAGCGCGAACGGGGGTTCCAGAGCCTGCAGTGACCAGCGCCCGGCCACCTGGAGGGCCCAGCGGCGCGGCACCGTCGCCAGCAGCGGCCGCTCCAGCAGCGCGGGCGGCAGCGCGGCGATGCCCGCCAAGCTCAGCACCACGCGCCTTTGCAGGCGCAGTCGGTCCAGTGCCTCGTCCACCGGGCCGACCGTGGCACCGCCCCTCGGGGACACCAGCGCGTGATCCGCGGCCGCGTAGGCCTGCAGGTCCCAGCGCTTCAGAGCCGGATGACCAGGACGCACCAGGACGAGCCAGTCCTCTCGGTAAAGGGCCCGTGTTAGCCAGCTCGGCGGCAGGGGCAGGCGGCTCCCGATCATGAGGTCGAGCTCGCCCCGCTCAAACTCTTGGAGCGGCAGCTCGTTGGAAGGCGGCAAGACGACGAGCTGCGCATCAGGACCCAGTCGCGACTGCAGCTCGGGCACCAGCGTCGCTGCGACGAAGTCCGGCATGCGAAGGCGCCACAGGCGCTTGGCCGAGAGTCGCTCGGCCTCGTGAACCGCCAGCTCGGTTCGGAGTTCGTCCAGCAGCGCGGGCAGGCGCTGCAGCAGGCCGCGGCCGACCGGGGTGAGGTTCATCTGCCGCCCCTCGCGCAGCAGCAGCTCGTCGCCAAGCCGCGACCGCAGCCGTGCCAGCGCCGCGCTGGTCGCGCCTTGTGTCAGTCCCACCCGCCTTGATGCGCGCGTCACGCTGCGCTCCTCGAGCAGGGCGCGCAGGACCGGCAGGAGGTTCATGTCGAAATCGTTGAGATTCATGGGGCAGGCCAGATGGGCGCGACGCTACGGCCCGATGGATAGGTGACATCGACGCCATCGATGAAAGGGGGCACAAGAATAGGTCCAACTTCCAGAGGAGGAACTCGACATGGGACTTCACCGCAAATTCCTGCGCGTGCTGTGGCCGCTGGCCTTGGCCTTGGCCGGGAGCACCTCGCAGGCGTTCACCGTCAACGACATTGCGGGCCGCTGGGAGACCCCGGCCCCGGTTTACGACGAGGCCAGCAAGGTCTTCGGCAGCTATGCCTTAGAGATGCGCGACCGCCAGTGGACCTTGTTGTTCACGGCCAGCGCCGATGCTGCCGGTCAGCAACGGCTTTTCAGTCTGCGAGTAGGCCCCTCGGCGTACACGCTCGGCAAGCCCGTCCCGGGGCTCGCGAATGCGGTGGAAGGCGACTTCGAGCGCGGCAGTCTGCACCTGACCGCCCACGCCGCACCCATGGTGGCGATGTTCAACGGCGCCGCGTGCGGGCGGGGGGACTGGCAGATCGGCATCGAGCAGGAGGTCACCGCAGGGGGCTGCGCCTTCATCCCGCCGCGCTCCAGTTGTCCCAAGGAGTTCGACATCGTGGCTTTTGACGGCAGGGCGCTTTCCTTCGGCGATCGCAGCGGCAATCTATGTGCGCTGCCACGACCCGCATCGCCATCGAAGGCGGTCATGGTGCGCAAGCCCGTGCACGCCATGATCCAAGCGCGCATCAAGGACCCGGGCGAGTTCTTCGGCAGGTACGTCCCGGGACACTTGCCTTCCGTGCAGCAGTACGGCGGGAAGTTCACCCAGACCCTTCGGGCGCTGCATCCCGTGGTCGACCCCAAGCTCCAGGGCACGCTCCCGGGGCAGATGTTCATCGTCCAGGAGTGGCCCTCCATGATGGCGTTCGATGCGTGGTGGAATTCCCCCGAGTACGCGCCGTGGAGCGCCCTCCGCGCAAGGGCGGCGGACGTGCAGGTGACGCTCACCACGGCAGTCGGCAAATGAAGAGGCTGCCTCGCGCCCGGTCTGCTCGATGGCATTTGGCGGCGGCGCCGCCGCCGCGCGAGAAGTGCGCCCGTATCCGCCGCCGATTCTGGCGATGACGCATGGCGGCAGCTCCTAGGATGCCGCCAGCCTCGCCTCGGCTGCTCCGCCCGCCGCTATGTCCGTGAACCCCGAACTTCGCAAGCTCGACATCGACATCCCGTCGCAACCGCAGGCGCTGCTGCAACTGTCGCTGTTGCTGGCCGACGACGACATCAACCTGCAGGCCGCGGCATCGCTGATCGAAGGCGACATGGCGCTGGCCGCCGCGGTGATGAAGGCGGTGAACTCCTCGCTCTACGGCGTGAAGGGCCGGGTGCAGAGCGTGCAGCAGGCCATCACCTACCTCGGCATGCGCGAGGTCGCGGCCATCACCTTCGAGATGGGCCTGCGCGCCGCGTTCCCGCCGGCGCCCGAGCTCGAGCCGATCTGGGCCCGCGCCGCCTGGCGGGGGCAGGTGATGGCGCGCCTGGCGCAGCGCCTGGCGCTGGATGCCTGGGGCGCGCACTCGGCCGGCCTGTTCGAGGAGTGCGGCAAGGCGGTGCTGTTCCGCCACGCGCCCGACCACTACCGCGCCATGCTCAGGGCCGCAACCGACGATCGCGTGCTGGTCGAACTCGAGCGCACCGGCTTCGGCGTCAGCCACGATGCGCTGGGCGCGGCGCTCTGCGAAAGCTGGGGCCTCGGCATGGCCGCCGTGTCCAGCGTGCGCCACCACGTGCTGGCGCAGGCCACGCACGCACTGCCGCCGCCGCCGGCGCGGCACGGCATCTGTGCCCTCTCGGTGCTGGCCCACCTGGTGGAGACCGAGGCCGAGCAGAGCGACGAGACCGCGGCTTCGATCGCGCAACAGGCCGAGCTCGACCCGGACCTCGTGCTGCGCGCCTTGCACCGCGAGCTGGAGCAGCGGGCCGAGGCCCACGGCCGCAGCTGAGCCCGCCGCTGGCGCCGCCGTGGTACCAGCAGCCATCGCGCCTGAGGAAAGCCCGCTGGCGCAGCGGGTGCCCCGTGGTTACGCTGCTGGCCCTTGCAGCATCACTGAGCGGGCCGCCTGCGCCCGTCGATCCCATGGCCGTCAACGTCTCATCCGAAGCCCTGGCTCTGCAGCGCCTGTACCAATGGGAAAGCACGACCCCAGACAAGGTCGTGTTCACGCAGCCGCTGGGCGGCGGCCAGGTCGTCGACTACACCTGGCGCCAGGTCATGGACCAGTCCCGGCGCATGGCCGCGCACCTGCAGAGCCTGGGCCTGCAGCCCGGCGACAAGGTGGCGCTGCTCAGCAAGAACACGGCGCAGTGGCTGATGACCGACTTCGCCATCTGGCTGGGCGGCTTCGTCTCGGTGCCGCTGTACCCCACGCTGGCCGCCGGCACCATCCGCCAGATCCTCGAGCACAGCGAGAGCAAGCTGCTGTTCGTGGGCAAGCTCGACGGCTGGGAGGGCATGAAGCCCGGCATCCCCGCCGGCCTGCCCTGCATCCACCACCCGCTGAGCCCTGAAGACGCGAAAAAAAGCTACCCCGGCTGGGACGCCATCGTCGCCAAGACCGAGCCCCTCAAGGGCAACCCGCTGCGCTCGCCCGACGAGCTGGCGACCATCATGTATACCAGCGGCACCACCGGCGCACCCAAGGGCGTGATGCACAGCTTCGGCACCTTCGCCTGGGGCGTGCAGAGCGGCCTCAAGCGTGTGCCGGCCATCAACAGCAACGCGCGCATGCTGAGCTACCTGCCGCTGAGCCACGTGGCCGAGCGCACGCTGGTGGAGCACGGCGTGCTGGCCACCGGCATGCACGTGTTCTTCGCCGAGAGCCTGGATACCTTCACCTCCGACCTACAGCGCGCCAGGCCGACGGTGTTCTTCAGCGTGCCGCGCCTGTGGGTGAAATTCCAGCAGGGCATCAGCGCCAAGATGCCGCCGAAGAAGCTGGACCTGCTGCTGTCCATTCCCATCCTCGGCGGCATCGTGCGCAAGAAGATCCTCACCGCCCTGGGCCTGCAGGAGTGCACCTTCGCCGCCGGCGGTGCCGCGCCTATGCCGCCCGACCTGCTGCGCTGGTACAACAAGCTGGGTCTCGATCTGGTCGAGGTCTACGGCATGACCGAGAACTGCGGCGTCAGCCACGCCACGCTGCCGGGCAAGCAGCGCCCGGGCACCGTGGGCCTGCCCTACGACGGCGTGCAGAGCCGCATCGACCCCGCCAGCGGCGAGATCCAGATGAAGGCGCCCTGCCTGATGCTCGGCTACTACAAGGAGCCCGAGCTCACGAAGCAGGCCCTCACCGAGGACGGCTGGCTCAAGACCGGCGACAAGGGCGCGCTCGATGGCGAGGGCAACCTCAAGATCACCGGCCGCGTGAAGGACCTGTTCAAGACGAGCAAGGGCAAGTACGTCGCGCCCGCCCCGATCGAAGACCGGCTCGTCATGCACAACGCCATCGAGGCCTGCTGCGTGACCGGCGCCAACCTCGGCCAGCCGCTGGCGCTGGCGATGCTGAACATCGACGCCATCAAGAAGGCGGCATCGGCCGAAGGCAAGGCCGAGCTCGAGGCCACGCTGACGGCCCACGTAAAGGCCATCAACGAGCACCTCGACCCGCACGAGCAGCTCGACTGCCTGGTCGTCACGGCCGAGGCCTGGACGGTGGACAACGACCTCATCACGCCGACCTTCAAGGTCAAGCGCAACCGCATCGAGGATCTGTTCGCGAAGAACTACGACGCCTGGGTTGGCATGCGCAAGACGGTGGTCTGGCATAAAGCCTGAGGCAGCAGCCCTTTCAGGCCGTTCGGGCTGAGCCTGTCGAAGCCCTGCCGCTGCGCCACGGGCGCTTCGACAAGCTCAGCGCGAACGGCTCTGGTTCAGCGAGAACGGCTCAGGCTTAGCGCGAACGGATCAGATCTTCAGCGGCTGGCAGCCGGCGCCGGCGCCGGCAGCGCGCTCGGCGGATTCGGCAGGCTGATGCCGGGGCCGAGCGGGATGTCTTCGGTCAGCGTGACCTTGGTGACGAAGTGGCGCGTGTCGCCGAAGCAGGTGGTCGGCAGGCCGACCTTCTCTTCGTAGTGCAGTGCCACGCGCTTGCCGATGTGGCGCGTGATATCGGCAGCCACGGCGTCATCGTGCACCGTGAACAGGAACTTCTCGGCCGTGCTGCCGGGCAGCGACACCAGCGAGAGCTCGCCCTCCCAGGTCTTGCACAACCAGCCCTTGTTGCTGAGCTTTTGCACCCAGCCGGCGCGCTCGCCCTCGGAGTAGCTCCAGTTCAGGGCGAACAGCAGCCAGCCAACGGCCAGCACGACCAGCACCGCCAGCGGCGCGACAACGAACTTCACGATGTTCATGGCGCCGCATTATCGAGGGCGCCGGTGACTTCGTCATCGGCCCCCCTCGGTCACCTAAAGATCACTTCAAGTTCGCCTTGAAGTTGGTGAAAGTGCGGGTCTGCAAACGCCGGGCGTTGTTGTCCATCGCCTTGGGCATGGCCAACTTCTGGGTCTCGCTGGCCGGCGGGAAGATCACCGGGTTGCTCGCCAGTTCCGGCTTCACGAAGGGCTTGGAGGCCGCGTTCGGGTTGCCGTAGAAGACCTGGTTCGTCAGCTGCGCGTGGATCTCGGGCCGCATGATGAAGTTGATGAAGGCATGCGCGTTCTTCGGATGCTTGGCGTCCTTCGGGATCGCCATCGTGTCGAAGAACAGCGTCGCACCGCGCGGCGGGATCAGCGCCTGGATGTTCTGGCCGGTCTTGCCTTCGGCAGCGCGGCTGCGCGCGATGTTGAAGTCGCCGGCGTAGCCCAGGCTGACGCAGATCGAGCCCTGGGCCAGGTCGTTGATCGGGCCCGGCGAGCTGATGCGCGTGACGTTCGGGCGCGCGGCGCGCAGCACGGCGGCGGCGGCCTCGTAGTCCTTGGCGTTGCTGCTGTAGCCGTCCTTGCCTGCGTAGAGCATGGCCACCGGGATGACCTCGCTGGCCGAATCGAGCACGTGGATGCCGCAGCTCTTGACCTTGCTCGCCAGCTCGGGCTTGAAGATCAGGTCCAGCGGGTTCGCGGGCATCGGCGTGCTGCCCAGCGCGGCCTTCACCTTGTCGGTGTTGATGCCCACGGTGACAAAGCTCCACAGCCAGGTGACGAGGTGCTTGTTGCCGGGGTCGCTCTCGGCCAGCTTGTCCAGCAGGCCGGCGTCGAGGTTCTTCCAATTCGGCAGCTGCGCGCGGTCGAGCGGCAGGAAGAGGCCGGCGTCGATCTGCTTCTTGGCGAAGTGCGACGAGGGCACGACGACGTCGTAGCCGGTCTTGCCGGCCACCAGGCGGGCGTGCAGCGTCTCGTTGCTGTCGAAGGTGTCGTAGCGCACCTTGATGCCGGTTTCCTTCTCGAACTGCTTGATGGTGTCCGGCCCGATGTAGTCGGCCCAGTTCAGCACGTTCAGCACCTTCGGCTCGCCCTGCGCGACCGCGCTGGTGGCGGCGGCGGCCAGGCCCACGGCGGCAAGCGCAAGCAGGGTGCGGCGGAGGATCGAGGGTCGCGGCGTCATGGCGGGTGTCCTTTCGGGAAGGGCTCGGAGGTGAAAAGGTTCGGGAGAGGCAGAAAACGGCCGCGATTGTGGTCGACCGCGCCACCGGCAGGCCAGCGCCTCCGAGAGACCCGATGAGCGCAGGCAAAAAGCGCGCCGGGTGCAAGCCACAATCGCGCCGCTGTTTCCACCGCACGAGCCACCGCACGAGACCCCACCATGACGATGCTGATCCTCGGCCTGATCCTGTTCCTGGGCGTGCACTCCGTACGCGTGTTCGGCGAAGGCTGGCGCACCACGATGCGCCACAAGCTGGGCGACAACGGCTGGAAGGGTGTGTATTCGGTGCTGTCGGTGGCGGGCTTTGTGCTCATCGTCTACGGGTACGCCGCCACGCGCGAAAGCCCGCAGATCCTGTGGATCGCGCCCGTCTGGACCCGCCACGTCGCCGCGCTGCTGACCATCCCCGCCTTCGTCCTTCTGGTCGCCGCTTACGTGCCGGGCAATTCGATCAAGGCGCGGCTGCACCACCCCATGGTGCTGGCCGTCAAGCTGTGGGCGTTTTCGCACCTGGTGGCCAACGGCATGCTCGCCGACCTGCTGCTGTTCGGTGGCTTCCTGGCCTGGTCGGCGCTGAGTTTCCGCGCCGCCCGTGGCCGTGATCGCGCCGCCGGTACCGTCTACCCCCCCGGCCGGCTGGTGCCGACGGTGGTGACGGTCGCGGCCGGCCTCGCGGCCTGGGCCTTCTTCGCCTTCTGGGCCCATGGTGCCTGGATCGGCGTCAAGCCCTTCGGCGGCGGCGGCTGAACAAGCGGCCCCCACGGTCGGGGGCCCCCGCTCGGCCGCCCCCCTGCGGGCCCACGCACTGGCGATAGGCACGGCCCCGGCGGCTGGCGAGCATGGCGGCACTTGCCACCCGGAGCCCGCCATGTTGATGCTGCTGACCCGCCTCTTCGGCGCCCTGGCCTGTGCCCGATCCGCCCGCCCAAGCCCGCCGCCGGCCCACGCGGCCGAGACTGCCGACGAAGACGTCCCCCGCGGCTGCGGCTGGTTCGACTCCAGTCACGATCTGCTGAGCGGCGTGGTCGTCTGGGAGGGCATGATCGTGGTCGACAACATCCCCGCCCCGCCGCCATGACCGCACGCAGCCCGCTCCCCCGCCTTCTTCGCCGCCGCACGGCGCTGGCCCTGCTGGCGCTGCCGGCCGCCGCGGCCCTGCCGGGCTGCGGTGGTGGCACCGACAAGCGGCGGGCGCAGATCAGGCTCGTCAACGCCAGCACCGGCAATCAGCGGCTGGAACTGCGCACCGACGACGTGCTTCGCCATGCCGACGTGCCCTATGGCGAGCGCGCCGGCTACGCCGAGGCCGACCCCGACAAACCCGAGACGACCGTGTTCGCCAGCGGCTCGCCCACGGCCTTGCTGCGCTTTTCGCCGCCATTGGCCGGGGACCGATGGTTCACGGTGCTGGCCTACGGCCCGGCTGGCGCGCTGCAGCAGCTGACGCTCGACGACAACCGCGGCGAGCCCGATACCGGCCGCGCCGTGCTGCGGGTGGTGAATGCCGCCTTCGACGCCGGCAGCCTGGACGTCTACCTCACCGGCGAGACCGAAGAGCTCGCCTCGGCCGTGGCCCTGCAGCCGGGCGCCAACTACGGCCGAGCCGGCGACTGGCAGACAGTGGCCGCCGGCAGCTGGCGCCTGCGCGTCACGGCCGCGGGCAGCAAGACCGACGTGCGCCTGGATCTGTCGGCCGTGGAGCTGCCCAGCCGGGGCATCACCACGCTGGTGCTCAGCTCGGCCGTGGGCGGCGTACTGGTGAACGCGCTGCTGCTCGCCCAGCGTGGCACCGTCACGCCGCGCGCCACGGCACAGGCGCGCGTGCGGCTGGCGGCGCTGCTGACCGACAGCGCCAGTGTCACGGCGCGCATCGGCGGCATCGATCTCGGCAGCAGCGTCGGCTCGCCCGCCGTGGGCGAGTACCAGCGCGTGGCCGTCGGGGCCGTCACGCCAGTGGTCAGCGTCAATGGCGGGGCCGTCAGCAGCGCCCTGATGAACTTCGAGGCCGGTCGCGACTACATGCTGCTGCTCGCGGGCACGCCCGCCGCGCCGCGCGTGGTGCGCATCGAAGACGACAACCGCCTGCCGGTGGATGCCACCCGCGGCAAGCTGCGGCTCGTCAACGCCCTGGCCGACAGCAGCACCGCCGCCGCGCTGACGCTGGACTTCGCGCCCGTGAGCGGCGAGGTCGCGCCCGACCAGGCCTCGGCTGCCGCCACCGTCGAGGCCACCAGCACCGGCCGCCTGGCCGTGACGGCGCGCGGCGCACCCGCCCCGCTGTTCGTGGCCACCGAGCAACTGCTGCGGGCGGCGGCCGTGCACACGGTGTTCGTGGCGGGCGCCACCGGCGCGGCCGTGGGCATCTTGAGGCGCGACCGCTGAGCGGCCGCGCTCGCGAGCGGGAGGCTAGGCCAGCCGCCCCGCGCGGAAGTCTTCCACCGCCTGGTAGAGCTCCTGCTGCGTGTTCATCACGAACGGCCCGTGCTGCGCGATCGGCTCGCGCAGCGGCCGGCCGGCAATGAGGATGACCTTCGCGCCTTCGTCGCCGGCCTCCAGCAGCACGCCATCAGGCCCGGCGCCGGCGGTGGCGCCCACGCTGAAGTCAGGCCGCGGGTTGGCGAAGATGGCCATGCGGCCGCGCCGCACCGCGGTGCCGGCCACCGCCAGGCCGCCGCGGTAGACGTAGGCAAAGGCGTTGTGCGCGGCCGGCAGCGGCTGCTCGAAGCGCGCGCCGGGCGCCAGGTGCACGTCCAGGTACAGCGGCTCGGTGTCGGCGCGCTGCACCGCGCCGGCCATGCCGTGCGTGGCGCCGGCGATCACGCGCACCGTCACGCCCTCGGCGTGCCACTCGGGGATCTCGCTGGAGGCGATGTCGCGGTACCAGGGCGGCTGCATCTTCGTCTTGCCGGGCAGGTTGAGCCAGAGCTGGAAGCCCTCCATCGCGCCTTCCTGCTGCTCGGGCATCTCGCTGTGGATGACGCCGCGGCCGGCCGTCATCCACTGCACGCTGCCGGGCACCAGCAGGCCCTCGTTGCCGGCGCTGTCGCGGTGGCGCATGCGGCCTTCGAGCATGTAGGTGATGGTCTCGAAGCCGCGGTGCGGGTGGTCGGGGAAACCGCCGATGTAGTCGCCCGGGTTCTGGGTGCCGAAGGCGTCGAGCATCAGGAAGGGGTCGAGCCGGCGCTGCAGGTCTTGCGTGAGCACGCGCACGAGCTTGACGCCGGCGCCGTCGGACGTGGCCTGGCCCTGCACGAGGCGCTCGACCGTGCGCGAGGTGTTGACGAGGGCGGGGGCGTCGGTGGAGGTGTGGGTGTCCATGCCCGGCACTGTAGCCAGCCCGCCGCGCCGCGGCGTTGCAGGGACTTGAACACGGCGTTCGCCACCAGTGCTAGCCTGCCGGCCCATCTGAACGAGGAGACGCCGATGAAGGCCATCTGGAACGGCACCGTCATCGCCGAGAGCGACGACACGGTGGTCGTCGAAGGCAACCACTACTTCCCCGCCAGCGCGGTGAAGTCGCAATACCTGCTGCCGAGCAACACCAAGACCACCTGCTCCTGGAAGGGCGTGGCGCAGTACCACTCGCTCTTCGTCGACGGCGACGCCAACCCCGATGCCGTCTGGTACTACGCCGAGCCCAAGGACGCCGCGGCGCAGATCAAGGGCCGCATGGCCTTCTGGAAGGGCGTGAAAGTCACCGAGTGAGCGAGACGGCGACTTCTGCCTCGTCGGCGCTGACGGCGCCGCACCGCCGCCGCCTGCGCGAGCTGTGGCGCAGCGCCGGCTGGCCCTGCCGCGACCCGCTGGAGCTCGACCTGCTCGCCGCCGGCCTGCTGCAAAGGCACTGGTGCGCCGACGGCCGCGAAACGCTGCGTGTCACCGAGGCCGGGCTGCAGCTGCTGGCGGCGTCGCGACAGCGCGCGCAGGCGGCGCTGTCGCGCCACGAGGCCCTGGTGGCCGTGGTGGCGCGCGAGATGCAACGCGCCGGGCGTATCGTCTGGCGGCGGCTGTCGCTGCGCGCGCCGCTGGCCGAGCCCGACGGCAGCACGCGCTGGGCCATC
>JBIJAP010000082.1:0-10801 GCA_044345715.1 Rubrivivax sp. | reverse complement strand
CCGCCGCCCCAACTATGAATCACTGCCTGCGCGGCCGCATCAGCGTCGCCAAGCCACCACCAACCCTCGAAAACCCATCCAGTGCGGTCGCTGGTGAAACATGCGGGCTAACTCGGCCGATGCGTCGAAGGCGGTGACCTGGAAGCCAGCCTCCGTGAAGGCCTTGGCATCGCGACCAGAGCCGCAGCCGGCATCGAGGACATGGGCGCGAGAGGTGAGCCGCGCCATGAACCGCTGGTGGATAGCAGACATGTCCACGGTAACGGTCGAGTCAAAGAACTGGGCCGCGAACTGCTCGTAGTAGTGGTCGGTGGGGTTCATCCCTGGCACTGGCTCTCTCGATCCCGATTCGGCTGCCAGCGTACCAGGTGGCATTGCCACATTGCCCCTGGTTGAGATGCCGCCGCTGGCGCGTTCTCCGCGCTCGCAGGCGAACTGCTGGTCCAGCGCGAGCAACAGCTCCTCGCTCTCAAGCAGCACAAGGCCAGGCTGCCGTTAGGCGGGTCGGAGGGTGTGGGGCTGGGTGATGCGGGTTTACGCGACTTTGCGGAGGCGATCCACCCGACCCAGGCCACGCTGTGCCGCGAGGTCAACCCGAAGATCTTCGCGCTCGACGAGTTTGCAGCCAAGGCTCGTTCTGAGCCGTTCCTGCGCGATGTGCTGTCGCGCCCCAAGATCTTTCTGATCGGAAATGCCGATGAGCTTGAAGAACTTGCTGGTCGCCAGCCTTGATGCCACCCAGTCTGGCGCCGACTCGGCCGTTGCGGTTCGAAGCCTTGCGACTGTTGGCGCGGCCGCACGCTTCCAGGGCTGACCGCCGCACTGCGACAATCGCGGTATCGCTACCCATCTTCCACGTGACCCGACCATGAACCGCGCGGACGCGCTGCAGCAACTGGCAGCGAGCAAGGCTGAACTGGCCCGTCGTTACGGGGTGGTCGGTCTCGCGCTCTTCGGGTCGGTCGTTCGCAACTCTGCAGGTCCAGACAGCGACGTGGACATCCTGGTCTCGTTCGACGGGCCGGCCACGTCGTCACGCTACTTCGGCGTGCAGTTCTATCTTGAGGACTTGTTCGGGCGGCGCGTCGACCTCGTCACCGACAAGGCCCTGCGCGCTGAACTGCGGCCTTACGTCGAAAGCGAGGCCGTTCATGTCTGAAGGTGTGCGCGAGTGGCGCTTCTACGTCGACGACATGGTCGCTTTCGCCGAGAAGGTGCTCGCCTACACGGCTGGGATGGACCAGGCCACGTTTGTCGCCAACAAGCTGGTGTTCGATGCGACGGTCCGTAACCTCGAACTCATCGGCGAAGCCGCAACCCATGTCCCCGAAGCCGTGCGGCAGGCGCATTCGCAAGTGCCTTGGCGCATGATCATCGCGACTCGCAACCGTTTGGTTCACGGCTACCTTGGCATCGACAACGACACGCTCTGGAGCATCGTTGTCACCGACGTGCCCGCTCTGTTGCCGATGCTGAAGACGGTGCGGCTGCACGTGCCTGGCTGAGTCCGGACGCCCGTTACCGCGCCTGCAACCTGAACACCCGCTCCGGCTGGTCTTCCACCTTCAGCTTCAGCACCCAGGTGCCGGGTGGGTCGCCAGTGGTTACCGTCCAGGCCGACTGCAGCACGCCGTCCACCGGTGCCAGGCGCCACTCGGTGATGGCGGTGCGGCCGTCGGGCGTGGTGCGGCGGCGGATGTCGGGCTCGGGGTCGCCCCAGGTCCGCGGCTCGGCCGGCAGCGTGAGCTCTTCGCGCACGCGCACGAAGGGCTTGTTCGTCTTCACCACCAGGCGCCACGCGAACTCCTGCCCGTCGCGCAGCGGCAGCAGCGTGCCGGGGCTGAAGCGCTGGCGGCCGGCTTCGTCTCGCGCGCCCAGCAGGCCGACTTCGGCGCGTAGCACCACCACCTCGCCAGCGGCGGATGCAGCGGGTGCGGCCGGGGCGGCAGGCACGGCGGGCGCCAGCAGCGCCAGGCAGCAGGTCGTGGTGGCAAGCAGGGCAGAGCGCGGCATCATCGGCGGGAGGCTATTCGCTGCACCACCGGCCGTCCAGGCCCTCAACACCCTCAACGCCATGAACCCATCTGCCCCCGCGCCGCTCGATCCGGCGCTTGATCTCGTCATCGACCGTGTCCTGCGCGCCCCGCGCGCCGCGGTGTGGCGCTGCTGGGTCGAGCCCGAGCTGTTTGTGCAGTGGTGGTGCCCCAAGCCCTGGACGACCGAGTTGCGCGCGCTCGAGCTGCGCCCCGGCGGCGCCTTCCACACCACGATGCGCGGCCCTGATGGCGGTGTGAGCGACAACCCGGGCTGCGTGCTCGAGGTGCTGCCCGGCGAGCGGCTCGTCACCACCTCTCTGCTCACCGGCGGCTGGCGGCCGGCCGCGTCTTGGATGGGGATGACGGCCATCTGGACCTTTGCCGACGCGCCCGGCGGCGGCACGCACTACCGCGCCCTGGCCATGCACCCCGATGCAGACGCCTGCCGCCGCCATGCCGAGATGGGGTTCGAACAGGGCTGGGGCATCTGCGCCGATCAGCTCGACGCCCTGGCCTGCAGCCTTGGCTGAGCCCGTCGCCGCCCGTTCGCGGGCGGGCAGCCGCGTCAGCGCCGAGCCGCTGGCGGTGTCTCCGGCGCTGATCGGCGCCACTCTGGCGCCGCCGGGCCGGCGCGCGCTGGCGCTGGGCATCGATCTCGCGGTGGTGGGCCTGCTCTCGCAGTTCAGCGCCTGGGGCCTGGTGCTGGCGCTGGTGCTGCTGGCCTGGCAGGTGCACCAGGCGCTGGCGGCCGATGGCGCACGGCCCTGGCTGGCCCGCGCCATCGCGGCCGTGCTGGTGCTGGCGGCGCTGGCGGTGGTCTGGGCCACGCTGCGCCCGCCCGCCAGCGACCCCTGGCACGAGGCCAGCGAAGCCGCGCTGGAGCAGGCCGAGGCCGCGCTTGAAGTCACTCCACTCGAAGCGCCCGCGGCCGCCTCCGCGCCCATCGTGCCGGCCGCCGCAACGCAGGCCGAGCTGCAGCGCCTCGTCAGCGAACTGGAGCGCCTGCGCCGCGAGCACCGCCCGCCCGCGCTGGCCGAGCGGCTCGACCGTGCCGTGGCCGAGCTGGGCCTGGGCTTCGGCTGGGGCATCGCCTACTTCTCGCTGCTGCCGGCCTTCTGGCAGGGCCGCACGGTGGGCAAGGCGCTGCTCAAGCTGCGCATTGCCGAGCTCTCGGGCCGGCCGCTCACGCCGCTGCGGCTGCTCAAGCGCTACGGCGGCTACGCGGCCGGCTTTGCCACCGGCGGCCTGGGTTTCGTGCAGGCGCTGTGGGACCCGAACCGCCAGTGTCTGCACGACAAGGCGGCGCACACGGTGGTGCTGGACGAGCGCGCCGCTGCACGCCTAGACTGAACTGCACCATGCAAGCCCACCTCAACGAACGCATCACCCGTGTAGGCCCCGGCACACCCTGCGGCGAACTGCTGCGCTGCTACTGGCAGCCCGCCGCACTGCTCGACGAGTTCGACCCGCGTTTCGATGCCCGCATGGCCGAGCGCCCGCTGAAGGCCGTGCGGCTGCTGGGGCAGGATCTCGTGCTGTTTCGGGCCGACAACGGCAGCTGGGGCCTGCTCGACCGCGACTGCCCGCACCGCGGTGCCGACCTGGCCTTTGCGCGCCACGAGGGCGACCGCATCCGCTGCCCCTTTCACGGCTGGGCCTTCGATGCCGAGGGCCGCTGCTTGGAGACGCCGGCCGAGCCCGTGGGCAGTACGCTGTGCCAGCGCGTGCACCAGCGCCGCTACCCCACGCAGGTGGTGGCCGGCGTCATCTGGGCCTATCTCGGGCCCGAAGACAGCACGCCACCGGCGCTGCCGGCACTCGATGCCTTCGTGGCACCCGCCAGCCACGCCTTTGCCTTCAAAGGGCAGTGGCACTGCAACTGGCTGCAGGCGGTGGAGGTGGGCATCGACCCCGCGCACCCGAGCTTCTTGCACCGCATGCTCGACGACGCGCCCGGCACCGAGGCCTACGGCCGCCAGTTCCGCAGCAGCAGCGTGGGCGATGTCGACGGCGAGCGCTGGCCCATGACCCGCGTGATGCGCGAGCGCGCCAGCCCCGAGATCCGCCACGAAGCGCTGGCGCCGGGCCTGGTGCGCATCACGACGCTGCGCCTCATCGACGACCGCCACACGCACGTGCGGGTGACGAACTCGCTGTTCCCGCAGACCTTCGTCATCCCGCTGTCGGACACGCTCACCATCACGCAGTGGCACGTGCCGGTGGACGACACCCACACCTACTGGTACAGCTTCTTCACCAGTTTCGGCGCGCCGCTGCACCACGAGACGATGCGCGCGCAGCGCCTGCCGCACCTCACGCTGCCCGACTACGTGCCGCGCCACGGCCGCCACGACGACTGGGCCTTCGACCCCGTCGAGCAGCGCACGCGCACCTTCCTGGGCCTGGGCGAAGACGACATCAACCGCCACGACCAGTGGGCCGTGGAAAGCATGGGCGCCATCCAGGACCGCACGCGCGAGCACCTGGGCACCAGCGACAAGGTCATCATGGCCAACCGCCGCACGCTGCTGGCGGCCATCGACACCGTGGCCGCGGGCGGCACGCCACCGATGGCGCTGACACCGGCCGAGGCCGTGGCCACCACCGGGCCCGTGACGCTGGACTGCATCGCGCCAGCGCAGGGCTGGGAGTCGCACTGGGCCCACAAGGCCGCGGCGCTGCGCGATGCCGCGCCCTGGCGCCAGCCCGAGGTGCAGCCGACGTGACCGCGGGTGAGTTGCTCGCCCGCGTGGAGGCCGCGGGCCTGGAGCAGGTGCGCATCGCCTGGGCTGACTTGCACGGCAGCTACCGCAGCAAGACGCTGGTGGTGGGCGGCCCCTTCGGCACCCGCGCACTGGCCTCGGCGCTGAAGCAGGGCGTCGGCATGGTCAGCACGCTGCTGCTAAAGGACAGCGCCGACCGCAGCGCGCTGCCGGTGTTCGAGCCCGGCGCGCTCGCGGGCCTGGCGGGTTTTGGTGCCGCCAACAACCTGCTGCTGTGGCCCGAGCCGGCCAGCTTCGTCGAACTGCCCTGGGCGCCGCGCACCGGCTGGCTGCGCGCCACGCCGCGCTGGAGCGACGGCAGCAGCGTCGAGGCCTGCCCCCGCGGCGTGCTGCAGCGCGCGCTGGCGCGGCTGGCCGAGGCCGGCTACACGCTGCGCGTGGGGCTCGAGGTCGAGTTCCACGTCTACCGGCTCGATGCCGCGCCGCTGCTGGCCGCCGTGCCGGGCTGGCCCGCTGAGCCGGCGGCGGTGCACGCACTGCACCCGGGGCACGGCCTGCTGTCCGAGGCCTGGGCCGACCGGGCGCACGAGGTGTTTGCCATCGTGCGCCACACGGCCGCCGGCCTGGGCCTGCCGCTGGCCAGCTTGGAGGTGGAGTTCGGCCCCAGCCAGGTCGAGGCCGTGTTCTCGGCCACCGATGCGCTGACGGCCGCCGACCAGCTGATCGCCTTCCGCAACGGCGTGCGCCAGGCGCTGGCACGCGCCGGCTGGCACGCCACCTTCATGGCGCGGCCGCCGCTGGCCGGTGCCATGGCCAGCGGCTGGCACCTGCACCAGTCGCTGGTGTCCGCCGATGGCCGCAATGCCTTCGTGCGCAGCGCGCCGGACGGCGGCGCGCACGAGGCGCGGGCCGTGCTGTCCGACACCGGCGCGCACTGGCTGGCTGGCCTGCTGGCGCACGCGCCGGGGCTGGCGAGCTTGAGCGTGCCCACTGCCGTGGGCTTCGAACGCTTCAAGGGCAGCCCGATGGCGCCCACCGCCGCGCACTGGGGCTTCGACAACCGCGGCGCCATGCTGCGCGTGATCGGCGCCTGCGACGACGCGGCCACGCGCATCGAAAACCGGCTCGGCGAGCCGCTGGCCAACCCCTACCTGTGCCTGGCGGGGCAGGTGTGGGCTGGGCTCGATGGCCTGGCGCGGCGGCTCGAGCCGGTGGCGGCGGTGCGCGCCCCGTACGAGCCCCAACCCGCGCCGCTGCCCGCCTCGCCCGCTGAGGCGCTGGATGCGCTGGCCGCCGACGAGCTGCTGTGCCAGGGCCTGGGGCCGACGATGCAGCGCGTGCACGAGGCCGTGCGCCGCGCCGAGATCGGCCGCCGCGCCGCTGCGCCCGACGCCGCCGACTGGGACCGGCGCGAGCTCTTCGGCCGCTTCTGAGCACGGCGTCCGCCGGGCATGCCATACCTCGGCGGCATAGCTGCTAGTGGGGAATGCCTTGTTCCGGCGACTGCGGGCCTGCCGCAACAATCGGCGTTCCCGCGAGACTGCCCCACCTGATGCCCACGCTCCACCTCGTTCATGCCGACGGCCGCGCCGTCACCATCGAGGGAGCCTCCGGCCGCAGCGTGATGCAGGCGGCGGTGTCGGCTGGCATCGAGGCCATCGTGGCCGATTGCGGCGGCACGCTCAGCTGCGCCACCTGCCACGTGATGCTCGACGAGCCCTGGCGCAGCCGCGTGCCCGCGCCCACGGCCGACGAAGACGCCATGCTCGAGCTCACCGCCGCCCCGCGCGAGGCCGGCAGCAGGCTGTCGTGCCAGATCACTCTCGACGCAGGGCTCGACGGACTCGTCGTTCGCCTGCCTTCGCGCCAGTACTGAATCCACTTCCCCGACCCAGGCCTCGCCCATGCGCGTGCTCGAACTTCTTGCCAAGGCCTGTGCCGTGCTGGCCGGCATGCTGCTGACCGTGATCACGCTGATGACGGTGGTCAGCATCGTCGGCCGCAACACCACGGGCTGGACGATCGTCGGCGACTTCGAGCTCTCGGGTTCGGCGGCCGGCGCGGCCATCGCGCTGTTCATGCCCTGGTGCCAGTGGGAGCGCGGCCACATCATCGTGGACTTCTTCACCACGCGCGCTTCGGCTGCCACGCAGGAGCGGCTCGACCGCCTCGGTGCGCTGGTGCTGGCGCTGGTGATGGGCCTGATGACCTGGCGCAGCGCACTTGGCGGCTTGAGCGCCTGGAAGTCGCAGAGTGGCTCGATGATGCTGGGGTTTCCGGAGTGGATCGTCTACTGCGGCATCGTGCCCGGCCTGGGGCTGACGGCAGTGATCGCCTTCGTGCAGGCGCTGCGCGGCTTCGAGCCCGCTGCGCGCGCCCAGCCGGAGGCCGCGCAATGAGCCCGATTGCGCTGACGCTGCTCATCTTCGGCAGCATGCTCGTGATGATGGCCATCCGCGTGCCGATCGCGGCCTCGATGTTCTGCGCCGGGGTGCTGGGCTATGTGCTGCAGGCCGGCTGGCTGCCGCTGGCGAGCTTTCTCAACACCCAGGCATTCGCTCGTTTTGCGAGTTATGACCTGAGCGTGATCCCGCTGTTCATCCTGATGGGCAACTTCGCCACACAGGGTGGCTTGAGCCGGGCGCTGTTCCAGTTCGCAGCCGCCGTGATGGCACGCTTCAAGGGCGGGCTGGCGATGGCCTCGGTGCTGGCCTGCGCCGCCTTCGGGGCCATCTGCGGCTCGAGCGTGGCCACGGCGGCCACCATCACGCAGGTGGCACTGCCCGAGATGAAGAAGCACGGCTACTCCGGCCGCCTGGCCACCGGCACGCTGGCTGCGGGCGGCACGCTGGGCATCCTGATCCCGCCCTCGGTGCCGCTGGTCATCTACGCCATCCTGACCGAGCAGAACATCGCCAAGCTGTTTGCCGCGGCCATGGTGCCGGGCCTGCTGGCCATGCTGATGTACATGGTGACCATCGCCATCTACGTGCGCGTGGTGCCCGGCCACGCGCCCGAGCACGACGAGGCGCCGGCGCTCACGCTGAAGGCGCTGGGCGGCATCGCGCCGATCGCGGTGATCTTTCTGGTGGTGTTCGGCGGCATCTACGGCGGCGCCTTCACGCCGACCGAAGGCGCCGGAGTGGGCGTGGCCGCCACCTTCGTGGCCGCGCTGCTGCGGCGCGAACTCACCTGGGCCAAGTTCCTGCACTCGTTCTACGCCACCGCGGCGGCCTCGGCGATGATCTTCTTCATCTTCCTGGGCGCCGACCTGATGAACGCCGCGCTGGCGCTGACGCAGGTGCCGGGCCAGCTGGCCACGGTGGTGCAGGGCTGGGGCCTGCCGCCGCTGGCGGTGGTGGCGGCCATCCTGCTGTTCTACGTGGTGCTGGGCGCGGTGATGGACGAACTCAGCATGATCCTGCTGACGATCCCGATCTTCTTCCCGATGGTCATGGGCCTGGACTTCGGCATGCCCAAGGAAAGCGTGGCCATCTGGTTCGGCATCCTGGTGCTGATGACGGTGGGCTTCGGCCTGCTGGCGCCGCCGGTGGGGCTGAACGTCTACATCGTCAACAGCCTGGCACGCACGGTGCCCATCGCCGAGAGCTACCGCGGCGTGATGCCGTTCCTGGTGGCCGACGCGCTGCGCGCGGTGCTGGTGCTGTTCGTGCCCGCGATATCCCTGTGGGTGGTGCAGTTCGTGGGGTGAACCCTGACGACCAGGGACTTGGCGCCACGTTAAGTTTGCAAGGCTGTGCGGGCCGAAGAACCGCACCACGAGATCACACCCCCATCACCGCACCGGAGACCCGCCCCATGAAACGCCGCACCCTCGTCCAAGGCGCCGCTGCCGCGGCCGCCACGCTCGGCACGCCGCTGGCCGCCTTTGGCCAGCAGACCGTGACGCTGAAGTTCCACACCTTCATGGCGCCGATGAGCAACGTCTGGCTCACGATGCACAAGCCGTGGATGGACAAGGTCGAGAAGGACTCCGGCGGCCGCATCAAGTTCGAAGCCTTCCCGGCCATGCAGCTGGGCGGCACCCCGCCGCAGCTGTACGACCAGGTGCGCGACGGCGTGGCCGACGTCATCTGGACGCTGCCGGGCAACAACGGCGGCCGTTTCCCGCGTGTCGAGGTCTTCGAGCTGCCGTTCATGATGAACAACGCCGAAGCCACGTCGAAGGCCTACTGGGAGTACTTCCAGACCCAGGCACCCGACGAGTTCAAGGAAACGCATGTGCTGGCGGTGCAGGTGCACGGCCCGGGCGTGATCCACTCGGTCGACAAGCCCGTGCGCAGCGCCGCCGACTTGCGCGGCATGAAGGTCCGCGGCCCCACGCGGCTGGTCACGCGCATGCTCGCCTCGCTCGGCGCCACGCCCGTGGGCATGCCGCTGCCGGGCATTCCGGACGCGCTGAGCAAGGGCACGATCGACGGCGCCGTCATCCCCTGGGAGGTGGTGCCCTCGGTGAAGGTGCATGAGCTGACCAAGTTCCACAGCGAGTTCCCGGCCGACATGCCGGCGCTGTACACCACCACCTTCGTGATGGCCATGAACAAGGCCCGCTACGACAGCCTGCCGGCCGACCTGAAGCGCGTGGTCGACGCCAACTCGGGCATGGCCACCTCGGCCTTCCTGGGCCGCACGCAGCAGAGCAACGACCCCAACGGCCGCAAGAGCGCCAGCGACCGCGGCAACACCATCCACACCTTCACCAAGGCCGAGGCCGAGGACTTCATCAAGCGGTCTTCCGCCATCGACGACGAGTGGGTGGCCGACATGGACAAGCGCGGCTTCAAGGGCGCGCAGCTGCTGTCGTCGGCGAAGGCGCTGATCGCCAAGCACGGCCGGGGCTGACCCGGGGGCTGGCTGGGCTGCTCAATCTGCAGCCTGCCGCCCCAGCCAGGCGGCGCCTCGCACACCCGAGGCGTCGCCATGCTGGCTGCGCACGAGCCGCGTGCGCACCGGCTCGCTGGCCGACGCGCCAAAGACCCAACGGCTCCACAGCGCCGGCACACGCTCGGCCAGGCCCGGCAGCTGCGACAAGCCGCCGGCCAGCACGATGACATCCGGGTCCAGCAGGTTGATCACGCTGGCCAGCGCACGCGCCAGCCGCTCGGCGTGGCGCGCCAGCGTGGCCTGCGCGGCGGGGTCGCCGGCAGCGGCGGCCCCGGCCACCTGCAGCGCCGTCAGTGCCGGGCCGCCGTTGACGTGCGCGTGCTCGCGCGCCAGCGCAGGGCCGGCCAGCAGCGTCTCGATGCAGCCGCCGCGGCCACAGTAGCAGGCCCAGGCCGGGTCGGCCGCCGTGGCCCAGGGCAGCGGGTTGTGGCCCCACTCGCCGGCGATGCCGTTGGCACCTTGCAGCACACGGCCGTGCACCGCGATGCCCGCGCCGACGCCAGTGCCCAGGATGACGGCGAACACCACGTCGGCGCCCGCGCCGGCGCCATCGGTGGCCTCTGACAAGGCCAGGCAGTTGGCGTCATTGGCCAGCGCCACCGGCTGGCCCAGCAGCGCCGCGAGATCCGCCTTGAGCGGGCGGCCGTTCAGGCACGTGGAGTTGCAGTTCTTCATCAGCCCGCCAGCGCCGGCCGTGCCGGGCGTGCCGGCGCCGATGCTGAAGCCGGCGCCAGGCACGATGCCGGCCAGCGCGGTGCGCGCATCGGCCACCTGCGCGGCGATGGCGGCCAGCGTGCCGTCGTAGCTGCCCTGCGGCGTGGGGCGGCGGTCGCGCCAGGCCACCTCGCCCTCGGGACCCAGCAGCTGGGCCTCGATCTTGGTGCCGCCGAGATCGATGCCCAGCGCGAAGCGCATGGCCGTCAGATCGGACGTCAGATCGGCCGTCAGATGGGCTGCGTGCGCTCGATCAGCCAGGCGCGCGCCGCGGCGTGCTCGGGTGCGGCCAGCAGCGGCTCGAGGCGCTCGCGCACGGTGGCGTGGTAGGCGTTGAGCCAGGCCACCTCGTCGGCGCGCATCAGGCCGGGCTCGATGCAGCGCGTGTCGATGGGGCACAGCGTGAGCGTCTCGAATTCGAGG
>JBIJAP010000501.1:0-2686 GCA_044345715.1 Rubrivivax sp. | reverse complement strand
TGGCGTGCATGCGCAAGCTGCTGATCATCGTGAACGCCGTCATGCGCGACGGCACGCGCTGGGACAGCGCTCGTCACCTCGCCACGGCAGTAGCGAAAGCTTGACGCCGAACACAGTTGCTGCGCTGAACGGCCGGTATCGAGGTGCTGCCGACCTTGCCGCAATCGATTCAGATCACGCCCCGAGCTGTGACGGCGGGCTAGCGATCACGGCAACATCCTTCGGGGTTAGCCCGGGCCAGGCAGCGCTGAGGACCGTCTCGCCTGGCAAATGCAAGGGCCTCCGAACCCTGGCGGCGGGTCATCGACCAGCTCCGCAGCAGAACGCCCTGGCCCGGGAGCGTATTCACCAGCCGCCTGCTGACTGTCTGGCGCCTGCAGGCCCCAGCAGCTCAGGTGTCCGCGGCATAGGATGGTGCAAGAGCCGGCTTGCCCATCACGGTGCGACCGATGATCATCTCGCGCTCCGAAGCGACCCTTGGTCCTTCTTGTGATCGGGTTCGCCACGCTGCCGCTCGGCCCGGCAGTGTGGGCCGCCTCCGCCCGGAACTCCTGCGCGCGCTCGAATTGGGCCTGCGCGCCCGCAACGCCGACTTTGCCGGCCCCGGCGCACCGAACAAGAACAAGGCCATGGAGACGTTGCTGCTCGTGCACCGGGTCTTCGGTGCCGACCGCGACATCCTGCAGTCGACGTTTTCCGACGCCGCGCTCGACGCCATCGGCCGGCTCGTCTCGGAGGAGTACCGCCGCGGCAAGATGCCCCTCGGCCCCAGTGAATGGGGCCAGTTTCTCGCCTACGCAGTCGCGCGCTGAGCCCGAATGCGAGATCGCGATGAATGCGCGCGACCTCGGCGGGTACTGGCCGGCGGGCGGCACAGCGACGGTTGACAGGCGGTTGGAGGGCGTGGGATATTTGCCCACACCCTGGAGTTCCGCATGTCAATCCGCATCCCGATGGTCCGAAACCCGGCGGCCCGCGCCGCCCTGCTGGCCCCATGGCTGGTGGCCTGCCTGGCGCTGGCGTCCTGCGGGGGTGGCGGAGACGACCCCGGATCCCGGCCCGTCGCGCTGTCCTTCGACTTCTCGGGCGGCATCGGTGGCTGGTCGGGCGCGTCGGCGGACTACCAGGCGGCGACCGCGCCGATCGACGTCGTGTGGGCCCACGCGGCGCTTCCGCCGCCGCTAGCAGGCAGCGGCTTCAGGCTGTCGGGCACCAATCGCAGCGACGACCTCTTCATCTACGTGAAGCGGCAGGTCGGCGGGCTGCAGCCCGGCCGCACCTATGGCGTGGCGATGCAGGTGCGCCTGGCCACGAGTGCGCCGAGCGGCTGCGCGGGCGCGGGCGGGTCCCCGGGCGAGGGCGTGTGGGTCCATGCCGGCGCTACCGCGAGTGAGCCGCGCACCGTGCTGCAGGGCACGCAGGAGTACCGGGTGAACATCGACCGAGGAAATCAGTCGCTCGGGGGGAGCCAGGGCGTGGTGATGGGGACGATCGCCAATGGCAACACGGACTGCCTGCAGCGCCGCTTCGCGACCAAGCTGCTGTCGAGCCACGCGCCCCACGCGGTGACCGCCGACGGCACGGGGCACGTCTGGCTGCACGCCGGCATCGACTCCGGCTTCGAGGCCTACAGCGAGGTCTACCTGCAGTCGCTGGAGGTGGTGTTCACCCCGCGGTGACGCACAGGTCGGCCTTGGTGAGCGGGGGTCTCCCGCGGCAGCGCCGCCATGGGGTGCGTTGCGATGCTGGCGGCCAGGCCGTCGAGCAGGGCTTCGACAGCGTCGGCGGCGGCCTCTCGGGCCACGCACCGCAGGGCCTCGGGCGTGGCGATGGCTGCCACCTTGAGGGCGTAGCCCTCGAGCTACTCCTTCACGCTGCCGGCGTGCGCGTTGGCATCGAACCAGGCCGCGAGACCGGGCCCGTCAGCAGGTGCAGGTTGCCGTCGAGGTGCTCGTGCAGCAGCACCTTGGGGCGGCGGCGCGGCAGCGCCTCGGCCCCGGTGGGGTTCACGCGGCGAAAGCTTGCGAGCGCCGTGCCCGCAACGCCGCCG
The DNA here is from genome assembly GCA_044345715.1 of Rubrivivax sp. Taxonomy (GTDB): domain Bacteria; phylum Pseudomonadota; class Gammaproteobacteria; order Burkholderiales; family Burkholderiaceae_C; genus Rubrivivax. The sequence continues at coordinate 636 of JBIJAP010000501.1, read as the reverse complement.
CAGCACTTCAGCAGCCGGCCAACGGCGGCAGCGCGGCCACGGCGCCCAGCGGCAGCGGGCCCAGCAGCACGGCGCCGGTGCCGTCGCGCAGCGTGATCGTCAGCGTGATGCCCGAGACCAGCGCCTCGGCCGTGGCGCTGCTCGTGGCGTCGAGCCGGCCGTCGAAGCGCAGCGGACCGGTGGAGACGCCGTCCCAGGTGCCCTCGAAGCGCAGGCGCGGGCAGGCGGCGTCCACGCGCAGCCGGCTGCCCTCGAGCATGGCCTGCACTTGCCGGCCGTCAGCACTGTCGGCGTGCAGGGACGGCGTCGGCAACGAGGCCGTGCCCGGGGGCGCTCCGGGCTCCATGCCGGTGCCCGAGCCGCCCACGCCGGGGCCGCAGGCGGCCAGCAACAGGGCGACAGCCAGCAGGAGCACGGCGGGTGTGCGTCGCAGCAGCGTCATGGTGTCTCCCGTTCGCTGAAGAAGTAGACGCCGAAGCGCGCGCGGTGGCGCCGCGCTTCGGGCGGGGCGGCGGCGGCATCGGCGTCGAAGCGCGCCTGCGCCTCGGCCATCACGAGCGCGAAGGCGCGGCGCCAGGCCTCGACCGAGACGTCGTGCAGACGCTCGGCCGACTGAGCGGTGATCTCGTCGACGAA
>JBIJAP010000527.1:0-2686 GCA_044345715.1 Rubrivivax sp. | reverse complement strand
ACCATCAGCCGCATCATCGAAAGCCGGCCCGAGGAGCTGCGGCTCTTCTTGGAAGAGGCCGCGGGTGTGTCCAAGTACAAGGAACGCCGCCGCGAGACCGAGAACAGGCTGAAGGACACGCGCGAGAACCTCACGCGCGTCGACGACATCCTGCGGGAACTGAACAGCAACCTCGACAAGCTCGAGAAGCAGGCCGAGGTGGCCTCGCAATACCGCACGCTGCAGGAGCAGGGCACGCTGAAGCTGCACCAGCTGTGGTTCCTGAAGCACCGCGATGCCGCCAACGAAGAGGCGCGTGTGCAGGCCGCCGCCACGGCAGCCGCCACCGCGCTGGAGGCCCGCCTGGCCGAGCTGCGCCACACCGAGGCCGAGCTCGAGCACGTGCGCCAGGCGCACTACGCCGCCAACGACACGCTGCACGCACGACAGGGCGAGCTGGCGCAGGCCGCGCTCGAGGTGAGCCGGCTCGAGGAGCGCATCCGCTACGTCGTCGAAGGCCGCCAGCGCGCGCACGCGCGGCTGGCCGATTTGCAGGCGCAGAACACGCAATGGGCGGCGCGGCAGGAAGAAGCCACGGCCGAGCTCGACGAGATCGCCGGGCGCATCGCCGCCGCCGAAGAACAGGCCGACACGCTGAACGCGCAGGCCGAGGAGCAAGGCTTCGCGCTGCCCGATGCCGAAGAAGCCGTGCGCAGCGCGCAGCAGACCGCCAACACCCAGCGCGCCAAGGCCGCCGAGGTGCAGCAGCAGATCCAGCTGCTGGCCGCCGACAGCCGCAACGTCGAAGAGCAGAGCCGCGGCCTGAAGACCCGCCGCGAGCGCCTGGCCGCCGAGCAGAAGGGCCTGTCGGCGCCCGACATGGCGCGCATCGAGCTGCTGCGCGGGCAGGAAGGCGCGGCCAACGAACTGCGCGACGAGACCGAGGCGCGCCTGGCCGAGCTGTCCGAGCAGGTGCCCGCGCTCGACGAGCAACGCCGCGCCGCGCAGGAGAACGCCGCACGCGAGGCCGCCCGGCTCACCGACATCGGCGCCCGGCTGTCGGCGCTGCGCGCGCTGCAAGACAAGGTGCAGACCGAAGGCAAGCTCAAGCCCTGGCTCGAGAAACACGGCCTCGCCGGCCTGCAGGGCCTGTGGAAGCAGGTCCACACGGCCCCCGGCTGGGAGACGGCGCTGGAGGCCGCGCTGCGCGAGCGTCTGCACGCGCTGGCCGTGGGCCGGCTCGACACCGTGCGCGCCTTCGGCGCCGATGCGCCGCCGGCGCGGCTGGCGTTCTACGCGCTCCCGTCCGGGAGCATCGCGCCGCCCCGAAGCACGCTGCCACCGCTGGCGGATCAGCTCAAGCTCGGCGACGCCTCGCTGCAGGCGCTGCTGTCCGATTGGCTCGCGGGCGTCTACACCGCCGACTCGCTGGATGCCGCGCTGGCCCAGCGCGCGCAGCTCGCGCACGGCGAAGTCATCATGACGCGTGAAGGCCACGCCGTGAGCCCGCATGCCGTCGCCTTCTACGCCCCCGACAGCGAACAGGCCGGCCTCCTGGCGCGCGCGCAGGAGATCGAGAACCTCGACCGCCAGCAGCGCGCGCAGTCGCTCATCGCCGACGAGGCTCGCGCCCAGCAGGTGCGGCTCGAAGCCGCCTACACCGACGCCAGCCAGCGCCTGGCCGGCGTGCGCCGCGAGGCCGCCGAGGCCCAGCAGCGCGCCCACACGCTGCACGTCGAGCTGCTGCGCCTGAGCCAGCAGGCCGAAGCAGCAAACTCACGCAGCAGCCAGCTGGCCGAAGAGCTCGCCGAGATCGACGCGCAGCTCGAAACGCTCGAAGAACGCCGCGCCACCGGCGAGGCGCGCTTCGAAGAACTCGACATCGATCTGGCAAGTGCCCAGGAGAAGCATGCCGAGCTCGAAGACGCCGTCATCGCCGCCGAGCGTGCGCTGTCGGACCAGCGCGAACAGCAGCGCGCGCTCGAGCGCCAGGCCCAGGAAGCGCGCTTCCAGGCGCGCGCGTTGGCGGCGCGCCAGGCCGAACTGCAGCGCAGCATCGAAACCGCCGCCTCGCAGGTGCAGGCCAACGTGCAGGCGGGTGAACAGCTGCAGCTCGAGCTCGGCAGCTTCGACGACGCCGCGGCCGAAAGCGGCCTGCAGGGCGCGCTGGCGATCAAGCTCGAACGCGAGCAGGCCCTGGGCCTGGCGCGCAGCACCTACGACGACCTGAGTGCGCAACTCAGGCGCGCCGACGAGCAGCGCCTGAGCTTCGAGCGCAGCCTCGACCCGCTGCGCGAACAGATCACCAAGCTGCAGCTCGAGCTGCAGGCCGCGCAGCTGGGTGGCGCGCAGTACCTTGATCAGCTGGCCGCGGCGCAGATCGACATCGAGGCGCTGGGCAAGAGCATCGAAGACGGCAACGTCAAGTTGTGGGGCCTGCAGACCGAGATCGACCGCATCCAGCGCGACATCAACGCGCTCGGCGCCGTCAACCTGGCGGCACTCGACGAGCTCACCGCCAGCCGCGAGCGCAAGACCTTCCTTGATGCGCAGTACGCCGACCTCAACGAGGCCATCCGCACGCTCGAGGACGCCATCGCCAAGATCGACCTGGAGACGCGCGACCTGCTGGCCAGCACCTTCAACCAGGTCAACGAGCACTTCGGCCGCATGTTCCCCAGCCTGTTCGGCGGCGGGCAGGCGCGGC
>JBIJAP010000500.1:0-2690 GCA_044345715.1 Rubrivivax sp. | reverse complement strand
CGGCCTTCGTTGCACGAGAAGATGCCGTGGCGGTGAATAAGTTCGACGCGGCCTGCGGTGTCGACGCGGCAGTAGTTGTGCCTCAGGCCTCGACTGTCGCAACGGACCTCCTTCTGTGCCGCGCCAGCGGGTACGCTGCCAGCAACCAGGGCCAACGCAGCGAACGCTGCGACAGCTTGTTTACGTTTCAGTGTGATCACGGTCGGTTTCTCCAGTAATGCGTTATTGGGCCTATGCACGCCGCGGCCGGCGCGGAGCCGCCACCACTCTTCGGCTGCGCGCAAAGCGGCGACGCGTGCGGCCCGACGCTCAGTCATCGCCGCTCTCGCCTGGGTGACGTCTGAAGCGCCGCAGGCCTGCATCCGCCTCACGCGGGGCCACGCCTTCATGCCTGCGCTGCCAGGCGCGCACCCAGCAGGCTTACGGTGAACAGCAGCCAGTCGTTGATGATGTGCGCCCCGGTTGACACCCAGATGTTTTTTGTGAGGATCCAGGCCATGGTCAGGACCATGCGCGCCGTGCCGATGACGAGGATGCACTGAACCCAGTTCCAGTCGTAGGTGGGCAGGTGGATGAGGCCGAAAAGCAGCGACGACACCAGCCACGCCCCCACGATGGCGCGCTTGCGCCCGGTACCGAAGTACTGCGTCAGCAGCGTCATCAGCAGCAGGAAGGGCAGCACGGTGATCAGCTCTTCACCCAGCAATTGCGGCAGCGTCTTGGCGTAAAACGCGACGAGCTCGCCCGTGCCCTTGGTCGCCAGCTGCGAGATGGCCGCGTTGGATGCGACCTCGGCAAAGACGCTCAACAGCAGGCCCACGCCCATGGTGACCACGATGTTCAGCAAGGCGAAGCCGACCATCAGCCGCAGCTCGCGCCAACCCACCTTGCCGAAGAGCACGCGCCAGTGGCCGGGCGCCACGCGCGCCAGCACCACCAATGGGATGGCCGCGAACAGCAGCGCCGGGATCATCGGCCCCCAGGCGCCACCGGGCCAGGGGATAGGCGTCACCAGCGCGGCGAAGCCGACAGCCACGCCAGCCAGCACAAAGAACCACTGCCAGCCTGAGAGCGCCACCGGCAGACCGTTGTAGAAGGGAAAGTCGCCGACGGGGCCTTCCAGTCGCCGAAGGCGCTGTGCTGGCGCCAGGGCGTGCGGGCTGTCCTGTGTCACGGGGTGCATCCTTTGCGGTGTGGCATGGGCGGGTCAGTTCAACAGCGCCAGGCACTCATCGGCACTGAGGGGCACGAGGTACTGGCGGAAGCGGGCAGAGTCTGCCTCGTAACGGCCTTCGCCGAGGTACACGGTGTTGGTCAGGCCCAGACGCGCCATGTCGGCCAGTGAGAAGCCCCAGCCGATCTGTCCGGCATAGCCGGGACGCCGCTCCAGAACATCGCCCACCGCACAAACGGCGAAGGCGTCGCTCAACCCAAGCCGGGCATAGAAGTCGGCCTCGTCCGGGCGCGTCGTCGCCAAGGACCGCAGAAACTCCTGGACGAAGGCAGCCCGCTGCGTGGGCGCCAGCTCTTTGGGGGCGTACTTGCCGAGTTCATCTGCCAGGCTCACGCCTTGGCGCGCGGCCAGCACCTCGAACTGCCGCTCGTTGCCGTGCCAGCCCACAAAGCCATCGGCGCGGATCACCCGAGCCCGGCCGGCGGGGAACACGTAATCGGCGCAGGACGAGAAGCAGATGACGTCGACCTCGACCACCACCGCCATGTCCCGCACCCAGCGGCCGACTTGGCGGCCAGCCACGGTGTCGCCGCCGCCCGAACTGATGACCAGGCGCGTGATCTGCCCGCGGCGCACGCCCGCCACGGCGGCGTCGAAGGCCGAGGTACTGGCCTTGGAGAAGTTGCCTGTGTAGTAGGCGGTGTCACCCTCGACGCGGACGGCGGCCGGCTCGGCCCTGGCACGCTCGATCTCCGGCGGCCGCGGCTTCGGCGCCTGCTCGGCCAGCGCGGAACACGTCGCCGCCAGCAGGCCCGCTGCCATCGCTGTGGCAAGGGCCTCGCGCCAACCCGCTGCCACGCCGCGCGTCACCAGATCACGACGCGCTGCTTGGGGTCGCGCCACATCGGGTCGCCGGGGCGCGTGCCGAAGGCCTCGTGGAAGGCGTCCAGATGCAGCAGCGGCGCCACCGCGCGCACCGACGCAATGGCATGCACGTCCACGGACACCAGGAAGCGCAGTCGCTCCGAACGGGCCTTGAAGGCCCACATCTGCGTCCAGGCCACGAAGCAGCGCTGGTCGGCGCTGAGGCCGTCCACGACGGGCAAGGGACTGCGATCCGCGTAGCGCCGCAGCGCCGCGTGGGCCAGCGTGATGCCGCCCAGGTCGGCGGTGTTCTCGGTCACGGTCAGGGCGCCGTTGTGCATCAGGCCGGGAAGGATCTCGTAGCGGTTGTACTGGTCGACCATTACGTCGGTGCGCTGCTTGAACCGGCGGTCGGCGTCGGCCGACCACCAGTTGCGCAGATTGCCTTGTGGGTCGTACTGGCGCCCCAGGCTGTCGAAGCCATGGGTGATCTCGTGGCCGATCACCGCACCGATGGCGCAGTAGTTCACCGCGACGTCTACTCCCGGCTTGTAGAACGGCGGCTGCAGGATCGCGGCCGTGATGTCGATGGTGTTCGTGGTGAAGTTGTAGGCCGAATTGACCGAGATCGGCGTCGTCTTGGTAGCTACCG
>JBIJAP010000499.1:0-2691 GCA_044345715.1 Rubrivivax sp. | reverse complement strand
GTGATGAGCGACGTGGAGGCACTGCTCAACGACTCGATCGCCACCGAGGGCTATCGCATCGGCCCGGCCAGCAACCCCGAGGCGCTGGTGAACCTGTCAGAGATCGACTTCACCGCGCTGCAGGCCAAGTTCGCCCAGGGGCACAAGCGCACCGAGGCCGAGAAGCTGAAGCGTCTGATCGCCGGCAAGCTTGCCGCGATGGTGGCGGTGAACGCGTCCCGCATGGACCTGGCCGAGAAGTTCCAGGCGCTGATCGACGAGTACAACGCCGGCAGCCAGAACATCGAAGCGTTTTTCGAGGAGCTGAAGAACTTCGCCCAGGCCCTGAGTGAGGAAGACCAGCGCGGCATCGCCGAAGGGCTGACCGAGGAGGAGCTGGCGCTGTTCGACATCTTGACCAAGCCCGAGCCGGTGCTGACCAAGGCCGAGGAGGCGGAGGTTAAGAAGGTGTGTCGGGAGCTGCTGGCGACGCTGAAGCGGGAGAGGCTGGTGCTGGACTGGCGGGAGAAGCAGCAGGCGAAGGCGGGGGTGATGCAGGCGCTGAAGATAGAGATGCGGCGTTTGCCGGCGCAGTACACAAAGGACATGCGCGCCGAGAAGCTGGCTCGAACCTACGCTCATGTGTACGACCGCTACAGCGGGCCCGGACCGTAAGCTGCGAAGCTCTCCCAAGGGCGGGGAGGATCGATTGATGATGGACGGCCCCAAGGGAGCGCCTGAAGCCGACGCGATGCCGAATCGAACGCAGCGTCCAGAGATGACGACTGGGCGAGCTGCTTTGATTGCGCTGATGGATCGCTACGTACAGGGTTTGCTGGACCCGTTTGTGAGCCTGTTGGAAGTCCACAAACTGATGTACTTCATGCAGGAAGCCGGGCAGGGACTACGTCTTGACTATCAAGCCGGCCAGTACGGACCCTACGCAAAGAATCTGCGTCATGTCTTGATCAAGCTCGAGGGTCACATGCTCAGTGGCTACGGTGATGGTGAAGACGCGCCGAGCAAGCCTATCGAGCTAGTCGAGGGTGCAGTTGAGTCTGCGAGAGAGTTCTTGCGTGGCGATGAAGATGTCCAAGCTCGCATCGCTCGGGTCGCAGCACTGTTGGACGGCTATGAGGACCCGTATGGCATGGAACTCCTCAGTTCTGTGCATTGGGTGATGTGCCACGCAGAGGGGGCACGAGACACCGCTGAATCCGCTGTCGCAGCCGTCCATAGCTGGAACGAGCGCAAGCGACGAACCCTGAAGGCAGAGCACTTGGTTCTTGCTTGGAAGCGGCTGCGTGATCTGGGATGGCATATGGAAGCACGCAGCGCCGCTCACTGAGGTCATCGCGACCAGAATAGTGGGCAGCGAGAGCGTTTGCCTCTGAGTTCAAGTCTGTGTCCATGAGATGCGCCGAGAAGCGTTGACTCAAGCAAACACGGGCTCTCTTGCTCAATCGCTAGCTTCTGCGTCGGAAAGTGACCACGCCCCGCCAGGCATCAAGCCCTCGCAGGGCGTGAAGTTGCCTGCGTCTCACTCGGCAGCGGCCACGCTCAACTGACGACGCGCTGCACCGCAGCCGGCCGCGGCGGCGCGGCGTCGGCCAGCGTGAAGGCCGCCTGCACGGCGCGCACGGCGGCAGTGGCGGCGGCCTCGCTGGCGGCGTGCACACGCGCCAGCGGCTCGCCCAGGCCGACCGCGCTGCCCCGGGGGCGCAGGTGCGACAGACCGACGCGCGGGTCGACCGTGTCGCCGGTCCGCAACCGGCCGCCGCCCAGCGCCACCACGGCCAGGCCGAGCGCGCGGGTGTCCATGGCGGCCACGACGCCTGCGCGCGGCGCCGGCACGGGCCGCTGCACGGGTGCGGTAGGCAGCTGCGCATCGGCCAGCACGTCGGCCGGGCCGCCGAGCGCGCGCACCATGCGCGCGAAGTGTTCGGCTGCGCGGCCGCTGGCCAGGCTGTGCTGAAGCATCGCCAGCGCCGCGGGCTCGTCGTGTGCCAGGCCGGCCAGCACCAGCAGTTGCGCGCCCAGTGCCAGCGTCACGGCGCGCTGCACCGGCTCGGTGTCGCGGCCGGCGCCGCCGTCGCGGCCGGTGAGGAAGTCCAGCGCCTCCTGCGCCTCGAGCGCGTTGCCGGCGCTGCGGCCCAGCACGGCGTCCTGGTCGGTGATCAGTGCGCGTGTCGGCAGGCCGGCGGCGTGGCCCACGCGCACAAGGCTTTGGGCCAGCGCCAGCGCGGCATCGGGCGTGGGTGCAAAGGCGCCGGCGCCGCATTTCACGTCGAGCACGAGCGCATCGAGGCCGGCCGCGAGCTTCTTGCTCAGGATGCTGGCGGTGATGAGCGGCACGCTCTCCACCGTGGCGGTGACGTCGCGCAGCGCATACAGGCGCCGGTCGGCCGGCGCGAGCATGGGGCCGGCGCTCACGATGGCGCAGCCGGCCGCGTGCAACACGCGTGCGAACTCGGCGGGCTCGACTTGCACGCGGTAGCCGGGCAGCGCCTCGAGCTTGTCGAGCGTGCCGCCGGTGTGGCCGAGGCCGCGGCCGCTGATCATCGGCACCACGGCGCCGCAGGCAGCCAGCATGGGCGCCAGCATCAGGCTGAGCTTGTCGCCGACGCCGCCAGTGCTGTGCTTGTCGATGGCGGGCTTGCCAAAGGCCTCGGCCTGCCAGCGCAGCACCTGGCCGGAGTGCGTCATGGCGCG
>JBIJAP010000498.1:0-2693 GCA_044345715.1 Rubrivivax sp. | reverse complement strand
CCTGCTGCACCCGCTGGCGCCCTTCATCACCGCCGAGCTGTGGGAAGCGGTGGCACCGGTGGCCGGGCGCAAGACAGGCATCGATTCCGTCGTCGTCGCACCCTACCCGCAGGCGCAACTGGAAAAGGTCGATGCCCGGGCCGATGCCTGGGTGGCCCAGCTCAAGGGCGTGGCCGCCGAGGTGCGCCGCCTGCGCAGCGAGATGGGCCTGGCGCCAGGCGAGCGCGTGCCGCTGCTCACGCTGGGCGAAGACAGCTTCATGGCCGCTGCTGCGCCGCTGCTCACGGCGCTGGCGCGGTTGGCCGAGGTGCGCATGCTGCCCGACGAGGCCGCGTTTGCCGCCGCCACGCAGGCCGCGCCGGTGGCCGTGCATGGCGGCCTGCGGCTGGCGCTGCACGTCGAGATCGACGTCGCCGCCGAGCAGGCGCGCTTGGACAAGGAGATCGCCCGCCTGAAGGGCGAAATCACCAAGGCCGGCGCCAAGCTCGGCAACGAGAGCTTCGTGGCACGCGCCCCGGCCGCCGTGGTGGCGCAGGAGCGTGCCCGACTGGCCGAGTTCGAGGCAGCCGTCACGCGCCTGGAGGACCAGCGCGCCCGACTGGGCTGACAGAATCGCCGCCCATCACCCTTCAGCGCAACAGCCCGCATCATGCCCATCCGCAAGGCGATCTTCCCCGTGGCCGGTCTCGGCACCCGCTTCCTGCCCGCCACCAAGGCGCAGCCGAAGGAGATGCTGCCGGTGGTCGACAAGCCGCTGATCCAGTACGCGGTCGAAGAGGCCTACGCCGCCGGCGTGCGCGAGATGATCTTCGTCACCGGCCGCCACAAGCGCCCGATCGAAGACCACTTCGACATGACCTTCGAGCTCGAGGTCGCGCTCGAACAGGCCGGCAAAAGGGAGCTGCTCGAGGTGGTGCGGGGTGTGAAGCCCGACGACATGGAGTGCATCTACGTGCGCCAGGCGCAGGCACTGGGCCTGGGCCACGCCGTGCTGTGCGGCCAGCGCCTGGTGGGCAACGAGGCCTTCGCGGTGCTGCTGGCCGACGACCTGATGGTGCACGACAAGCCGGTGCTGGCGCAGATGGTCGAGCAATACGACGAGTGGCGCGCCAGCATCATCGCCGTGCAGGAAGTGCCGGCCGAGCACACGCGGCGCTATGGCATCGTGGCGGGTACCGAGGTGAACTCGCGCCTGGTCGATGTCAACCGCATCGTCGAGAAGCCCGCGCCCGAGGTGGCCCCCTCCCGGCTGGGCGTGGCCGGCCGCTACATCCTGACGCCGGGCGTGTTCCACGAGATCGAGACGCAGCCGCGCGGCGTGGGTGGCGAGATCCAGCTCACCGACGGCATTGCGTCGCTGCTGCGGCGCGAGAAGGTGTTCGCCTTCCGCTACGAAGGCCGGCGCTACGACTGCGGCAGCAAGGAAGGCTTCCTCGAGGCCAACGTCGAACTGGCCCTGGCGCACCCGCAACTCGGGCCGGGCTTCCGCCAATTCCTGAAGGGCCTGGCGCTCTGACCTGCCCGTTCGGGCTGAGCTTGTCGAAGCGCTGCACGAACCTCCGTTCGGGCTGAGCCTGTCGAAGAGCTGCACGAACCTCCGTTCGCGCTGAGCCTGTCGAAGCGCTGTGTGCGCACCAGGGCTTCGACAGGCTCAGCCCGAACGGTGGGGTGGTGACCAGGGCTTCGACAAGCTCAGCCCGAACGGTAGTAGCCCGCCTAGCGCCGCCGCAGCACGTGCGTGTACTCGGGGCCTTGCGTACCCTGCTCCACCAGATCGTTGCCGGTCTGGCGCGCGAAGGCCTGGAAGTCACGCACCGAGCCTGCATCGGTGGAGATCACCTTCAGCAGTTCGCCGCTCACCATGTCGGCAAGCGCCTTCTTGGCTTTGAGTATGGGCAGCGGGCAGTTCAGCCCCCGGGTGTCGAGTTGGCGGTTCACGTCCATGGCGGGGCGTATTCTAGGCGCGCGGCGGAAACTCGATGAAGCGGGGTTCATGCCCTTGCGCACGCAGCCAGTCGGCCAGCGCGTAGCCCGTGCCGGCCGGCCAGCAGCGCACCTCGGCCGGCGCGAACAGCTTGTACTCGGCCAGTTCAGGGCTCAGGCGCACCTCGCCACGGGCCTGCACATGAAAGGCGATGATCACCTGGTTCATGCGCTGGAAGTCGTACACGCCGATCAGCGACACGCGCTCGGCCACCAGCGCGGTTTCTTCCAGCACCTCGCGCGCGATGCCCGCCTCGGCGGTTTCGCCGGCCTCCATGAAGCCGGTGATCAGCGCGAACATGCGGCCGCTCCAGGCGGCGTTGCGCGCGAGCAGGATCTGCCCATCGCGGTCGGTGCATTCCACCACCGCGGCCAGCACCGGCGTCGGGTTGTTCCAGTGTGTCCAGCCGCAGGCCGGGCAGCGCAGGCGCGTCTTGGCGCCGCCGTCTTCGTCGGCGACGATGGGCGCCAGCGGCGTGCCGCAGGCGAGGCAGAAACGCGGCTCGAAAGCCATGGTCAGGCCGGGAACACGCCCGTCGACAGGTAGCGGTCGCCGCGGTCGCAGACGATGAACACCACCACCGCCCCCGGCTCGCGCCTGGCGATCTGCAGCGCCACCCAGCAGGCGCCCGCGGCCGAGATGCCGGCAAAGAGTCCTTCTTCGCGCGCCATGCGCCGCGCCATGTCCTCGGCGTCGGCCTGGCTCACGA
>JBIJAP010000497.1:0-2697 GCA_044345715.1 Rubrivivax sp. | reverse complement strand
GCGCCTGTTTCTGAGCGAGAGCTGCCCGCTGATCCTGCCCTTCCACGTGCACATCGACAAGGCGCGCGAAATGAAGCGCGAGGGCACGGCTGGCGGCAAGATCGGCACCACGGGCAAGGGCATCGGTCCGGCCTACGAAGACAAGGTCGCGCGGCGCGCGCTGCGTGTGCAGGACCTCAAGCACCCGGCACGCCTGGAAGCCAAGCTGCGCGAGCTGCTCGAGTTGCACAACGCCGAGCTGGTGTACGTGCTCGGCGCCGAGCCGCTGGCGCTGCAGCCCATGCTCGACGACGTGCTGGCCGCGGCCGAACACCTGAAGCCGCTGATGGCCGACGTGGGCTACCGCCTGTACAACGCCCACCTGGCCGGCCAGAACCTGCTGTTCGAGGGCGCGCAGGGCACGCTGCTCGACATCGACCACGGCACCTACCCGTTCGTCACCAGCAGCAACTGCGTGGCGGGCAACGCCGCCGCCGGTTCCGGCATCGGCCCGGGGCTCTTGCACTACGTGCTGGGCATCACCAAGGCCTACACCACGCGCGTGGGCGGCGGCCCCTTCCCGACCGAGCTCGACATCGACGCCACCGGCACCGTGGGCCACCACCTCAGCACGGTGGGGCAGGAACGCGGCACCGTCACCGGCCGTGCCCGCCGCTGCGGCTGGCTGGATGCTGCGGCACTCAAGCGCAGCATCATCATCAACGGCGTCTCGGGCCTGTGCATCACCAAGCTCGACGTGCTCGACGGCCTGCCGGAGATCCGCATCTGCGTCGGCTACAAGCTGGGCGCGCGCGAACTCGACGTGTTGCCGCTGGATGCCGACGAGATCGCAGCCTGTGAGCCCGTCTACAAGACGCTTCCCGGCTGGACCGAGACCACTGCCGGCCTCACCAACTGGGAGCAGTTGCCGGCCAATGCCCGCCGCTACCTCGAACGCATGCAGGCGCTGATCGGCGCGCCGATCGACATGGTGTCCACCGGCCCCGACCGCGTGCACACCGTCCTGCTGCGGCACCCGTTCCGCGCCTGAGCCTCATTCACCCACATCTTCACGGAGATCGCGCCTCATGCTCACCGACGACGGCAAGCACCTGTACGTGTCCTGGGACGAATACCACCTGTTGATCGAGCGTCTGGCGCTCAAGGTGGCGGCCTCGGGCTGGGAGTTCGACCAGATCCTGTGCCTGGCCCGCGGGGGCATGCGGCCGGGCGACGTGCTTTCGCGCGTGTTCGACAAGCCGCTGGCCATCATGAGCACCAGCAGCTACCGCGCCGAGGCCGGCACCATCCAGGGCCGGCTCGACATGGCCAAGTACATCACCATGCCCAAGGGCGAGCTGGCCGGGCGCGTGCTGCTGGTCGACGACCTGGCCGACACCGGCGTGACGCTGCGCGCCGTGGTCGACCGCCTGCGTGGCATGCCTGCCATCAGCGAGTTGCGCGCCGCCGTGATCTGGGTGAAGGGCGTGTCGAGCTACGTGCCCGACTACTACTGCGACCTGTTGCCCTCGAGCCCCTGGATTCACCAGCCCTTCGAGGACTACGACAACCTGCGGCCCGACGGCCTGGCCAAGAAGTTCCAGGTCTGAAGAAGCGAAAAGGCCGGTTGCTTTCGCAACCGGCCTTCATGTTGTTTGGTGCCCAGAAGAGGACTCGAACCTCCACGCCGTTAAGCGCTAGTACCTGAAACTAGTGCGTCTACCAATTCCGCCATCTGGGCTTTCAGGAGCCCATGACTATAGCAAACATTTGAACAACACCACAAGTGGAACCTCCTCCGGCACCGGCCTGATGGGCGATGTCGAGGGCACGGTCGAGGGTCACCGCGACGGCCACGGCTACGTCTGGCCCGAGCACGGCGACGCACCGATCTTCCTGGCGCCGCAAGAGATGCGCAGCGTGCTGCACCGCGACCGCGTGCGCGTGCGCGTACAGCGCTTCGACCGCAAGGGCCGCCCCGAAGGACGCGTGCTCGACATCCTCGAGCGCCGCAAGACACCCATCATTGGCCGCCTGCTGCACGAGGGCGGGCAGTGGCTCGTCGCCCCTGAAGACAGCCGCTACGGCCAGGACATTCTGATCCCGAAGAACGCCACCGCCAGCGCCGCGGTCGGGCAGGTGGTGTCGGTGGAGCTCACCGAGCCGCCGTCGCTGCATTCGCAGCCCGTGGGCCGCGTGGCCGAGGTGCTCGGCGAGATCGACGATGCCGGCATGGAGATCGAGATCGCGGTGCGCAAGTACGAGGTGCCGCACCTGTTCTCGCCCGAGGCGCTGGCCCAGGCCGCCGGGCTGCCCGACAAGCTGCGTGCGGTCGATCGCAAGAACCGCGTCGACCTGCGCGACGTGGCCCTCGTCACCATCGACGGCGAAGACGCGCGCGACTTCGACGACGCCGTCTACGCCGAGCCCCACAAGAGCGGCCGCGGCAAGAGCGCCGTCGAGGGCTGGCGGCTGCTGGTCGCGATTGCCGACGTCAGCCACTATGTGAAGCCGGGCGAAGCGCTCGACGAAGACGCCTACGAGCGCGCAACCTCGGTGTACTTTCCGCGCCGTGTGATCCCGATGCTGCCCGAGAAGCTGAGCAACGGCCTGTGTTCGCTGAACCCCGAAGTCGAGCGGCTGGCGATGGTGTGCGACATGATCGTCACCACGGCCGGCAAGGTGCATGCGTTCCAGTTCTATCCGGCCATCATCGAG